>JACRHK010000171.1 GCA_016217625.1 Nitrospirota bacterium | reverse complement strand
GGGTCGGTGGCCGTGTTGGCCCGGCCGATCTTCCCGAAGACGCTCTCCACCTCGGGGAACTGCTTGATCGCCAGGTCCTGGACCTGGAGGATCCGGGAGGCCTCCGTCACGGAGAGGCCCGGATTGGAGGTGGGCATGTACAGGAACGACCCCTCGTTGAGCGGCGGCATGAACTCCGACTCCAGGGCCCAGAAGGCCGGGAGGGTGAGCCCGAGTGCGACCACGGCCGCCAGGACAGTCGTCCACCGCCGCCGGAGGACCCACTGAACGAGGGGCTGGTAGAGCCGGATGAGCACCCGGTTGACGGGGTTGAGATGCTCGGGGAAGATCTTCCCCTTGATGAACCAGACCATCAGGACCGGCGCCAGCGTGATCGACAGGAGCGAGGCGAAGAACATGGCGAACGTCTTCGTGAAGGCGAGCGGCTTGAAGAGCCGCCCCTCCTGGGCCTCGAGCGAAAAGACCGGCAGGAAGGAGACCGTGATGATGAGGAGCGAGAAGAAGAGCGGCCGGCCGACTTCCTTGGCCGCCTCCACCAGGATCGGCAGGCGCGGCGAACCAGGCGGGGCGTGCTCCAGGCGCTTGTGGGCGTTCTCGATCATCACGATGGCCGCGTCCACCATCGCCCCGATGGCGATGGCGATCCCTCCGAGCGACATGATGTTCGACGTCAGCCCTAGGTAGTACATCGGCAGGAACGAGATGGCGATGGCAATCGGGAGGATCAGGATCGCCACGAGCGCGCTCCGGAGGTGGTAGAGGAACAGCAGGCAAACCAGGCTGACGATGATGATCTCCTCGATCAGCTTCTCCGTGAGCGTGTTGATGGCCCGGTAGATCAACTCCGAGCGGTCGTAGACGGAGACGACGCTGACCCCCTTGGGGAGGGAGCCGGCGATCTCTTTCAGCTTCTCCTTGACCGCGTCGATGACGGCCAGCACGTCCTGCCCGTACCGCATGATGACGACGCCGCCCACCGTCTCTCCCCGGCCGTTGAGCTCGGCGATCCCCCGGCGCATGTCGGGGCCGAACTGCACCCGCGCGATGTCCTTGACGAGAATGGGCGTCCCCCGGCCGTCCGTCCCCACGGCGATCTGCTCCAGGTCCGCGAGGGAGCGGATATACCCCCGCCCCCGGATCATGTACTCCCGCTGGGCCATCTCGATCGAGCGGCCGCCCACGTCGAGGTTGCTCCGGCGGACCGCCTCGATGATTCTCCCCAGGGGGAGGTTGTAGGCGAGCAACGCCGAGGGGTTCACCTGCACTTGATATTGCTTCACGAAGCCGCCCACGGCGGCCACCTCGGACACGCCGGGGACCGACTGGAGCCAGTAGCGGAGGTACCAGTCCTGAAAGGATCGAAGGGAGGCCAGGTCCTGCTTGCCCGACTCGTCCACGAGCGCGTACTGATAGACCCACCCGAGGGCCGTGGCATCGGGCCCCAGGCGCGGCGTCGCGCCGGGGGGGAACCTCCCCGTCAGGCCGCTCAGGTATTCGAGCACCCGGCTCCGCGCCCAGTAGAGGTCCGTGCCGTCCTCGAAGATCACGTAGACGTACGACTGGCCGAAGTCCGAGACCCCGCGGACATACTTCACTCTGGGGGCGGCCAGCATCGTCGTCACGAGGGGGTAGGTGACCTGATCCTCCAGGAGGTTCGGGCTCCGGCCCATCCACTCCGTGTAGACGATCACCTGGACGTCGGACAGATCGGGGATGGCGTCCTTGGGCGTCCAGTAGAGGGCCCAGACTCCGCCCCCAAACGCGAAGAGGGTGAAGAGGACCACCAGGAAGCGGTTCTGCGCGCTCCATTCAATGATGCGGTTAATCATCTTCGCGTCTCACGCTTCGCGTCACACGTTGCACGTCGCACGCTACACGTTTGAAGCCTTTTCGTGAAACGTGTAACGTGCAGCGTGGAACGCATTTAATGTTTATGCTCCGCCGGTGCGCCCGCCGCCACGGCCGCCTTGAACCGGCTCTCGGAATCGATCAGGAACTGGGCCGAGGTGACCACCTGCTCGCCCGCCTTCAACCCATGCGGGACCGCTACGTATGGCTCCACCCGCTGCCCCCCGTGGATCTCCCGCGGCTCGAACTGTCCGGGCCCGGTCTGGACAAAGACCACCTTCCGGATGCCGGTGTCGATGACCGCCTCCTCGGGCACGGCGAGCTGCTTCCCGAGCGGCACGTGGAGCTCCACATTGGCGAACATCAGGGGTTTGAGCTTCCCCTCCTTGTTGGAGAACTCGAAGCGGACTTTCACTGTCCGTGTCTCCTTTTCGAGATAGGGGTAGACGTAAGCCACTCGCCCCTCCAGTTTCACGCCCGGCTCGTAGGGAAGCGTGACCGAAGCGGCATGGCCCGGTTTGATGATCCCCACTTCCGACTCGTAGAGGTCGGCCTGGATCCACACGGTGGAGAGGTCGGCCACGATGTAGAGCTTCATGTCGGGCTTGACCATCTGGTTGGGGAAGACCATCTTCTCCGTCACGTAGCCGCTTAAGGGCGCATGGAGGACGAGCGACCGCTTTACCTGCCTCGTCCGGGCCAGCTCATCTACCTGGGCCTCCGTGATGTCCCACAGCAGGAGCCTACGCCGGGCCGATTCCAGGAGGTCCGCCCCGCCCTTCGCCACGTCGGGATAGCCGCTCTCCCCCAAGCGCTTTTTGGCTTCGAGCGCGATCAGGAACTCCTCCTGGGCGGAAACGAGATCCGGAGAGTAGATCGACAGGAGGGGCTGCCCCTTCTTCACGTACTTCACCGTGTAATCCACAAAGACCTTATCCACCCACCCCTCGAATTTCGTCTGGACATAGGAGACGCGCCGTTCGTCCCACTCCACCCGCCCGACCGTCCGGATCGTCTTCACAAGATCACGCTCTTCCACGGGGGCCGTCCGGACGCCCAGGAGTTGCAGCCGCTCTTGGGGTACCTGGACGACGGCCAGCCCTTCGACCGTTGAGGCCGGAGCGGGAGCGCCCTTCCCTTCCTCAAGAGGCACGAGCTGCATCCCGCAGAGGGGGCAGTTGCCGGGCTTGTCCTGGATGATCCAGGGGTGCATCGTGCAGTAGTACTTCGTCACCCCTGCCACCGTGATCTCCTTGAAGGGATGCTCCCCCGCCATCTCATGCCGGAGCGGCGAATACGGGGAGAAGAAGACCCACCAGCCGATTACAAGCAGGAGTGCCACCCCGGCCGCGATTCCGAGCTTAGAGACGCCTTGCCTGTTTGCTACCAATCCCAGTAACCGTCGCTTTGTCATTGGCCTTTCACTCCTGACTTCTGACTCCTGACTTCTGACTCCTGACTCTTCACTAGAACTCCACCCCCACTACCCGCTCCAACTGGGCCCTGGCCTTGCCGTACTCCATGAGCGCCCGGGCATGTTCCACCTCCTGGTCGACATACATCTTCTGGCTCTCCAGGTAAGAGAGGAAGTCCACGCGGCCGACCTCGTAGCTCCGCCGCGTCGCCTCGACCGTGAGCTGCGCCTGGGGAATCACCGCCCGCTCGAGCCGCTCGGCCTGGCCCCGCGCTCGCTCATGCTTCGCGTACAGGTCCGCCACCATGGCCGCCGTTTCCACGCGCATCGCCTCGCGCATCCGCTGGGCTTCCCTGAGCATCGCCTCGGCCTCCCGCACGCCAGCGTCGTACTTCGGCTTCGTCCAGAAAGCGAACGGCAGGCTCATCATGAACCGCACGCCGTATCCCCGACGCTCCATCGCCCCCTCCGGCCCCATCTCCGTCCAGGTCCGCCAGGGAGACACCCCGAGCGTGAAGTCGGGGTAATACTGCTTTTCGGCCAGCGCCCGTTCGCTCTCCCGCCGGGCGACCTCTTCGCCGGCCGCGCGCACCTCCGGCCGGCGATCCTTCGCCATCGCCTGAAGGGCCTCCGAGGGATGGGGCAACGGCTGAAGAGTCGGCGGCGCGGGTGTCCCCAGCGGCGCATCGGGCGTCCGGTTCAGAAGGGCGTTGAGCATCGCCCGCGCCGATCGCTGCATCTGCTCCAGCTCCAGGAGGTGGACGTGGTGCAGGCGTGTGATCTCCGTCTGGGCCTTCAACACGTCGCTTTGCATTCCCTTCCCCGTCGCATAGCGGACCTGGGTGATTCGCTCCGCTTGGTGCAAGAGGTCGAGCAGCTTGAAGTGCAGCTCGATGGAGCGCTGCGCGAAGTACAGCTCCCAGTAGGCCTCCTTCACCTTGGCGGCAATCTCCCGCGCCTTGGCCTGATAGGCTTCCCCCGCCGCGCGGGCCTCGGCCTCGCTCGCCTCCCCGCGGAGGGAGAGTTTGCCGGGGAAGGGGAAGCGCTGGGTGAACTCCAGCCCCCGTTCATCAGGCTCTTTCAGGAACCGGCCGTAGCGGACCATGTCGATCATCAGGCCGACTTCCGGGTCATCGAGGGAACGCATCTGCGCGGGACGTTCCTTCGCCGCTTCCCAGCGCGCCCGCGCCGCCTGCGCCTCCGGGTTCACGCGAAGGGCCTCGGCGACCAGCGCGTTGAGGGGGAGCGGCTCCCCGGCTCCGCTCCAAGAAGCGCTCCACAGAAAAACCGCCAGAAGCCCCATCCCGATCAACCTTCGCATCGTCTGTTCAACCCCCCACCGCTCTACACGTTGTAGAATTTCAGGTGAAAAAAAATCGATACATAAACAACGCAATCAAACCACTTGATAACTTTTGCCAATCTCAATAAAACTCTCAAGCTTTCCTTCCCTGAGCTTTTTTCTTACATCTTCGAATTTGGCGATAACATCAGGTGGATAGAGTCTTTCACCACAGTGAAAGCAAACCTCAGCCTTGACTCTCACAATGGCAGTATTCCCATCACCTTTGAGGAGCTTTTCTACCTCCTTCTCAACAACTTCATTTCCACATAGAGGACATCTTTCAAATAATTTCATCGCTTCCTCCTCGTTTTCCAGTCCTCCGTCCATCTCTTCGGATCGGGACGATAAACGGTGATTAAGACGCTTGACTTTGCTTCGGCATGATATGCCCAAACACTGTGTATGGGCTCATTCTTGAGATTCTTGCCAAGAATCAAACAACTTGGATAGGGTTTGTCATCCGGATATTGTTCAATGATGTCGCCCCTCTGTACTGAAATAACGATTTCATCAAAGAGAAGATTCTCCTCTTGGGCTTCGTCATCAGCATGATCGGTAATTCTCGTGTTGCCGACTCTTATCGATTCTTTGATGTCATCAAGACTCACCATCGGATACTATGAGTCTTTCAATACCCCTCGCAATGATGGATCCCCGACACGCCCGCAGGCGCCTCTTGGTGCCACATCGGGCAATCGGTCATCGCGCAGGACCCCGAGGAGGTCCCCGTCCAGGCGGGCGCGGCCACGCTGGCAAGAAGGATTGCCGCAATGATGAAGCTCCCCAGGGTCGCGCGCCACGTGGGAAGCGTCCGACGCTCCGCCCCCGGGAGAAGCAAACGGCGCACGCGCTCCTCAATCCTCGGACCATGGAACGCGGGCATGCCGGTCAAGGCGGGAACGCGTGGCTTTGCCGCAAGCTTCAGCAGCGCGCCGGCCAATGGAAATGTCTCCATGCGGGATGCGGCATCGTCCGCCGCCCGCTCCTTGGCCTCGATGAACTCCTTCCAAAGCGCCCGGACCACCGGCAGGTACCAGAAAGCGTCTTTGAGGAGGGTCGCCAGGAAGATCCGGAGGGGATCGCGGCGGACCTGGTGATGAGCCTCATGGAGCAAGACGGCACGAAGCTCATCTTCCTCCAGCGTCTCCAGCAATTCCGTCGAGAGATAGATGCGCGGATGCAGGAACCCCGCCGTGAAGGCTTGGGCGACGGGCGAGGCGAACAACAGGACACGCCCCGAAAGCCCCGAGGCTGCAGCCTGCTGAGCCGCGAGTGAGGGGAGGGGTCTTTCACGCAATCCCCGGAGCTCCGATCGGAGGGCCATCAACATGCGGCCTGCCCGCCCCAGCGCCCAGAGCCAGCTCACGATAAACAGCACGGCCCCCAACCCCAGCAGGAGGATTCCCGTTCCCCCTGGGAGCGACAGGCACCAGGCCAGCACCTGATCCCCGCAGATGCGGACCATCTGCCAGCCCCATTGAAACAAGCTTCCGCCCGACACGATCTCCCCGACCACGACCCCGCTGACCAACAAGGCCATGGACCCCATCCCCCAGAACAGGGCGGTCGCCTGCCGCTGCGCGCTCATCGGCTCATCCCTCCCTTGCGACGTCGGGACTCCAGCAATCGGGAAAGCTCTTCGATCTTCGCGGGGTCCGTCTCAGCCAGGACGTCCATGAACCCCGCGATCGCCGAAGAGGCCGACAGCCCCACAATCTCCGGCAGCAGCTCCCGCGAGAACCGCCGGGCCAGCTCCTCCCGGGTAAATGCCGCCCGGAACTGGAACCGCTCGCCCCGCTCCTTCAGCACGAGCCCCTTCCGGACCATCCGGTCCAGGACAGTGAGGACCGTCGTATAGGCCAGGGGACGCTCCAGGCGCACCCGCTCATAGAGGTCCCGCC
This sequence comes from Nitrospirota bacterium, assembly GCA_016217625.1. Lineage (GTDB taxonomy): Bacteria > Nitrospirota > RBG-16-64-22 > JACRHK01 > JACRHK01 > JACRHK01. Next base: position 1,077 of record JACRHK010000171.1, on the reverse strand, counting down.
CCGTCAGGGCGCCGCCCGCCCACAGAGCCTCGAGGATCTCCTCCTCCATCACCCCAAGGAGCTTCGACCGTCGCGGCTTCTTTTCCTCGATCAGCTTCATGAACTTCAGCATATACTACACCATGTAGAATGTCAAGAAGATTTTACGTGGGCTTCCGTACCTCAAGACCTTCAATCCGTTTGAAATCCTTTTCATCATAGGTATAAACCACTGAATACCCCCTTTCCAAAGCCCAACACCCCATGACGGCATCGGCAAACTTGATGTTCTTGCTTTCATAAGCCCTCAAGGCCTTCTGAAAAACCTCTTCCATTTCCACTTTCAACTCGGGAGTATTGATAATGGCTTCCACCACCTCTCGAATCCTTTTCTTCTCATAGCGATACACCTTTTCCAACACCCAGACAATCTCAAGAACCGCGACCGGCAACAGATAGAGGAGAACCCCCTGATGCTTCGCCTCCCTCAGCAGCTTCTCACAGGCCCCTCTCTTCGTCTCATCGTCCTTGACTAACAATCTCAGGATCACGCTGGTATCAACAATCGACTTAACCACGATCCTTCACGGCCTCCTCGATTGCTTTCTCCCGGATTTCTTCGATAGACATCCCCAGCGAGGGGAGCGTGCCCACGTAATCGAAAATGGTCTTCCCCTTCTTCAATACCACCCGCCCCTCTGCCTTTTCCACAACGAGCGTATCCCCGACCTTGATATCGAGACTTTCCCGAATCTCTTTGGGAAGCGTGATCTGCCCTTTCGGCAACACCTTAACCGCCTGCATCTTTTCCTCCTACGAATATAATTCGTCCTACGAGATAGAATAGTAGCCCAAAATGCGGCTATTGTCAAGTCCGCCCTTCCTCCTCCACGGCGCAGGCCCCCACCTGTCATGCATTACGGCTTCTCGGGCTCCTTCTGAGATGAATCGTCCGACCCGGCAGTAATACGCTCCAGCTCAATGCGCGTCTGGGAATAGTCCGGATCATCAACCCCCGGTTGGGCCACGGCAAGGTATTCCCGGAAGACCTTTGCGGCCCCCGGATGGTCATTTTTCGACCAAAGCAGCGCGTACCCC
>JACRHK010000013.1 GCA_016217625.1 Nitrospirota bacterium | reverse complement strand
TAAGTAAAGTTCCTCCAAACCGGGAGGCCGCGACCATGCCGCCAGCAAGACCTCGACACTTCCCAACCCAGTTCGGCCCGGGACTTACACCCTCACCAGCCATCGCGGAACTCCCTCGCAGCTCTTATTTCAAACACAAGTTCATCGTTCTATGCTCGCTCGATTGGCTTAGCATGCGAACGCATGTAAAGCTCAGAACTCGACTTGACAGACATTGTCCGGGCAATCTGGAACCCGGTCGCTAAGAAATCACCCCCCCTAATCATTGACCATTGACTATTGACTATTGACCATTGACTATTGACTATTGACTAATCCCTCGAGGGGAGGGTGAGCGATGCATGACGGCGCTCCTCGCGCTTTCCCACCTCCACCCCTTCGACGGAGTTTATCCCGAGCATCGTCTCGGGACTCAGGGCAGGCCTGGCCCTCCCCCCATCAAGGAGGAGGGGAGTTTCACCCCGTTCCTCCCAGGAAGCCCCCGCCTTCAGGCCCCGATTGAAGCGAGGCTTCACACGGGGCAAGCCGGGGAGGAAGGGAGGATTTAAAAGCGCTTCCTTGGAAGAAGCCCCGTCATTCATGGCGGGGAGTAACGGGGTTCACGAGTGACTCGTTCGCTGTCCGAAAGATAAAGCCCAGGTATTTACGATCAAATTGTGAGACAAGGAGGTGCGTGCCATGGAGACAAAGATTCTGCTGTCGGAAAGCGAGCTGCCCACCCGCTGGTATAACGTGTCGCCGGATCTGCCCGAGCCGCTCCCGCCCCCGTTACACCCCGGCACGGGCAAGCCGATCGGCCCCGAGGACCTGGCGCCCATCTTCCCCCTGGAGCTGATCAAACAGGAGGTCAGCCAGGAACGGTGGATCGATATCCCCGACGCCGTGCTGGACGCCTACAAGATCTACCGGCCGACACCGCTCCACCGCGCGCACCGCCTGGAAAAGGCGCTCAACACCAATGCGCGGATCTATTTCAAGAACGAGTCCGTCAGCCCGGCGGGCAGCCACAAGCCGAACACGGCCATCGCCCAGGCCTATTACAACAAGCAGGAAGGCGTCATCCGCCTCTGCACGGAGACGGGGGCCGGGCAGTGGGGGAGCGCGATCGCCTTTGCGTGCAAACTGTTTGATCTCCAGTGCACGGTCTACATGGTCAGGGTCAGTTACGAGCAGAAACCGTACCGCCGGCTCCTCATGCAGACCTGGGGGGCGGAGGTCCACCCCTCGCCGACGAACCTCACGAACTCTGGACGCAAGATCCTGGCGGAGAACCCCGACTCCCCCGGCTCGCTGGGGATCGCCATCTCCGAGGCGGTGGAAGACGCGGCGACGCACGAGGACGCCAAGTATTCCCTGGGGAGCGTCCTGAACCACGTGCTGTTGCACCAGACCGTCGTGGGGCTGGAGGCCAAGCGGCAGATCGAGATGGCCGGCGAGCGGCCGGACGTGCTGATCGGCTGCGTGGGCGGCGGCAGCAATTTCGCAGGGTTCGCGTTCCCGTTCCTTCCCGACAAGCTCAAGGGAAAACCCATCCGGATGATTGCCGTGGAGCCTACCGCGTGCCCCACCCTCACGAAGGGGATCTATACGTATGACTTCGGCGACACGGTGGGCCTGACGCCGCTGGTCAAGATGTATACGCTAGGGCATACGTTCGTGCCGCCGGGCATCCATGCGGGGGGACTAAGGTATCACGGGGACGCGCCGCAACTCTGCCTGCTGGTCAAGCACAAGGTGATTGAAGCCGTGGCCTATCCGCAGAACGCCGTGTTCGAGGCGGCCATGCTGTTCGCCCAGACGGAGGGGCTCGTGCCCGCGCCCGAGACCGCGCACGCGATCCGCTGCGTCATCGACGAGGCGAAGAAGAACCAGGGGAACTGCATCGTGTTCAACTTCAGCGGCCACGGCTACTTCGACCTGTCGGCCTATGACGCGTACCTCTCCGGGAAGCTGGAGGACTACGCGTATCCGGAAGCGAAGATCCAGGAGGCCATCGGCAAGATCCCAAAGGTGACGGTAGGGTAAGAGCTTCTTTCATACATCGGTATACTTACAAAGGCTTCCCTCTGCTCTTTGAGCTGAAAGGGTGGGTGGGCTAGGACTGCTGTGAGTATTACTCGTTGCCGTATTCGGTTTCTTCTGTGGGTTCCGCGACAAACAACCCAAGCTGATCTTCATTTTTTGACCTTCTTAACGAACTCGCGGCAACCTTTTTTTTGATGAGCGATGCGATATCTACTTTGCTTCGATGTCTCAGAAAGGCGTTGTCCAGGGCTTCGCCAAAGATAGGGTTCCATGAATCTTGTTGGTATCGCTCGGAAAACAAAGGCGATCTCAGCTTTCGGCGGAATTGCTCTTCTCGTCCTTGAGGAATCACAAGATATTTCGGTACGGCAGAGTCGATGTTCGAGCCTCGTTTGAGAGCCTCGGTCATCGAGGTCGACACCTCTACTTCAAAGACCGTCTCCACCTTGTTTGCCCTAAGCCATAACACGTCGATATGTTCGACCTCTTCAATATTTTGCGCATTCCTCAATCCCCGCAAGGAGGCGCGGGACACATACCGGCGAAGCTCCCCTTCCCGACCAGAGAAGCCCTCCGCAACGGAGTCGCCCTGCTCCCGCCGGCCAATCCAGATGTCATAGCCTTTGGCTTTACCGAGCTCAGCCAATATAACAATCATCCGGGTGTGCACCCGGTGAACCCTGTCCTGGTTATATTCGGGTTTGAGCATCCATTCCCCATGTCCTACCTGTCTGGCGTATGTCTGAAGTGCTTCTTTAATGCTTGTGGAATCTGTTGTCAAGGCGTTCGGAAATTCCTCGCTAATCGCCTTCCACATGTCGGTGAAAGTAACACGCCCGCGCTCCTGGAGCTTTCGCAGAACCGTTTGCTCAACCCGTTCAGAGAGCGGTACGGTCTCCAAACGTGGGATACTCGATGGGTCTTTGAACCACCATGCCTTTCCTTCTGCACCCCCGATCTGCATCGGGACTAACATAAATTCTTGGCCTTCGTGCTTCTTGAGAACGGCGCTGACATCCAGCCCCGTCCGGTGTTCAGAGAAATAACCGTTGCGGGCGAGTTCGGGATCGATTGCATTAATCAGAATGGTATAGGGTGTTGGTTCACCCCGCTCAGCAATCACACGCTTGGCCGCCTCAAGCACAATACGCTCAAACCGCGCGGCATCAATCTCCTCGGGTTGGACAGAGGCACGAGCGGCAGGAACCTTATGGAATCGGAGATAAAAGTCTCCCTGGGCAGAGCCGAAAGGCTGTAAGAGAGATTTTGGCGAGGGGCGTGCCAACTCTTGGTGATGAATTTTTTCGAGCTCAAATCCTGCCATAACACCAGCGTAAATTGTCGCATTTCGAACCTTGAAAGTGGGGTTATGGAATGTCAGGGTGAGATAGCCGCCTGGCCTAAGCACATCGTGCATCACCCTGAATGCGTTTCGGAGAAGGGCATGATAGACATCAAAGGTCTTGCGTTGGCGCTCGTTGCGCACTACCTCCTTGGCGAGAATATCATCCAGATATCCCTCGTCCTGCTTAAGCCAAGCAACCCAGAGGTAGGCGAGCTCCCCGTACTGGACAGAGGCATCGTAGGGGGGATCAGTGAAGATATAGTCTACGCAGGGACCATAACGCTCCGCCATGGTTTTCATCAGATCCACACTGTCGCCACAATGGATGTATACGTCCGCATGGCCTTCAAGCACATCCTCGACCATCCGGCCAAACTGTATCTGCGGAATGAACCGATTAGATGCGTCCTTGGCTTTCTGTAGTCCTTGTCGTCCTATCACAGCACTTTCGAATTTCTCCCAGACATTTTGCTCCATAAAACGTGAAGCATACCAGTAACTGTGCTCAAACCAAACACCGCTCATGGCCCGTGTTGGTCGATCTGGCATCATCCGACTGCACAAATGCACCATTGAGGTGAAGGCAATTTTTAGAAAATCCCGTAGGTCACGGCGGGGTTCCTTCTCGATGGCCTCCATGAGCCAGGCAAGTGCCATGAGGTTGCGTTTGGTGAACAACTGGTCGAGTGATTCGTACCGTTGTTTCTCCTTGAACGGCGCGCCATCGGGGTAGTAGAGCCGGTTGCGCGGATGCCAGGCGCGAATCTTCGCCTGCTCAATCTTCTCAAGGAGGGCTCGGTCCTTTCGGTTCGGTGGACAGATCTTCTCCTTCCGATCCTTGCAACGCGGACAGGCCTCATAACGGATTTCAACGAGCCGATCCCTTTCCCAGACCGCACACGTAAGCGGAAAGGCATATCCGCACTTACGACAAGTCGTTTCATATAGCCCAAGGATGCGCTCTTTCACCCGTTCAGCGACACGGTCAAAAGCCTGACGCAATGGCCTCAGCTCTACAGGTTTCAGCGTCAACCGGGTAATCTCTGTGGCGATTGGGAGCAAATCGCAGACAATGGCTTTGCGCCCCGCCTTGAGCGCCTCCATGGCGACGACGCCGCTGCCGGCGAAGGGGTCGAGCACGATTCCCCCTTCCGGACAGTAGGTTCTGATGTATTCGCCCACGACGTTCCACGTCTTCCTCCCCCAGAACTTGTGCCAGACATACATCGGCGTGTGGGCGAGGGGCGGGATCTGACGTTCGATGTGCGTGATGGATCGAGCTACGAGAGAAATGGGGGCGCCACGGACAGGCCTCTTGCGCTTCATTGGAGAGCTTGGTCGAGCCGCTTGGCGATTTCCAGGGCGGCGGCGATCCGGATGATCTTGACGGAGTTCAGGCCTTTGACGTCGAGCAAATCCCCCATGTCCTGGCCGAAGAGTCCGAGGAAAGAGCCGAAGCGTGAGAGGAGATCCTCTGCAATGACTTTGGGAGGCCGGCTGCGGATTCCCGAGCTGATGACTGCCGCGAGGAGTTCTGCATCGCTTGGTCCTTGGGGCGGAGGCTCCGGTGCGGGTGGGATTTCTAAAGGGCCGAACAAGTCCGACAGGTCCTTCAGCGTTCCAATCGGTTTTGCCATTTGCCGCAGGAGGCGGTGGAGGCGGCGTCCAAGTTCGATGGCGGCAAGGATGCGCTCGGCTTTCTTACGGCCTAAACCTGGGATGCGCGCGAGGCCATCAAGGGTGGCCCGCTGGTGGATGCCATAAAGCCCGAAGTATTCATCCAGGACGGCGTTGGCGATGGCCAGCGCGGGGCGGCCCGCAACCCCCGCGCCAATCAGGATAGCCAGCAGCTCCGCCTGTTTGAGGGTATGGGGGCCTAGCTCGATGAGTTTCCCCCCCGGATGGCGCCACGTCTCAGACGTTGTCTGCGTAGCCATCGGGGGTGTAGCTTGGTTGACGCTGCCCTGACGGTCCACGCGCCTATTCTACACTTCAGAGATTATCTGAGCAAGAGCTTTCAAACGGGGTGCCCTAGGTCACCCTCTTCAGCCGGCCTGTGATAGCCGTTTCCTCATCGAAGCCCTTGGTGGCTCCCGTCGCAATACGGCGGGCTGCCCGTCCGCTTGCACCGGCAGAGCGCGACTTCGCTGTTCTCCGTCACCGTGAATTCCAGGGGGGCGAACGGCGTCCCCTGGTGCGCGCCGTCGCAGAACGGCTGGTTCTTCGACCGCCCGCAACTGCACCAGTAGTAGGTCCCCGGTCGTAGGGTGAGAGTGGCCGGCTGCTTGGCGGCGATGGTCGGTTGTTCCATGGGTTGGATCCTCCTTTGAGACGCGGGTCGATCGATCAAAAGGTTGTGGGAGCGGCTTTTTCGAGCTCCCGGACGAGGACCTCGCACCCCTGCTCGGCGTTCGCCCGCACCAGCCGATCGATCAGCTCGATATCCTTCTGCCTGAAGGCATCGATAATCTCCTCGTGCTGGTGGACGGAGTTCTTCATCCGGCCGGGCACGGAGAGGGCCGCGATGCGGAAGCGGACGTAGTGCTGGACGAGCGTCCGGATCAGGTGGTAGAGCTTGTCATTGCCGCACGCCTGGTGGAAAACCTCGTGGAACTGGTTGTCCAGGTCGAAGAACCCCCGGACGTCTTCTGCTTCCGCGCACCGCGCCATCTGCCGATTGAGCAGATCCATCCGCTCAATCTCTTTGGCGGTGAACCGGGCGCAGGCCTGGCGGGCGGCGTACCCCTCCAGCAGGCTTTTGACGGCGTAGAAATCCCGCACGTCTTTGGAGGTGATGGGGCTGACCACGGCCCCCTTCCGGGGCGTGAAGGCCAGGAACCCCTCGGATTCGAGCTGGCGGAATGCCTCGCGGATCGGCGTCCGGCTCACGCCGAAGCGGAGCGCCAGGTCGGGCTCGGGGACGCGCTGCCCCGGGCGGAGCTGGCCGCGGATGATCGCCTCCTTGACGAACTCCACGACCTGCTCCCGGAGCGTCTGCGTCTGGACAGCTTTCCGCCGGGTGGCGTAATTTCGGAAGGCCATGACGGTATGCTAATCGGAAAGCGAAAGGGTGTCAAGGAGAGGGGGTTTGAAGGAGAACCCGCAGGCGGGCGACGCCTTCATCCACGGGGACGCGGGCGACGCTGCCGTCGCGGCGGGTCTTGATCTCCACCATCCCTTCCTTGAGCCCCTTCTCGCCGAAGACGACCTGGTAGGGGATGCCGATCAGGTCGGCGTCTTTGAATTTCACCCCGGCCCGCTCGTCCCGGTCGTCCAGGAGGACTTCCACGCCCGCGGCTTCCAGCTCCCGGTGATACCGCTCGGCCGTTTCCCGG
>JACRHK010000165.1 GCA_016217625.1 Nitrospirota bacterium | reverse complement strand
CTGGCGGAGGTTATGCTCTTCGAGCAACGTAGGGGCAGCCGGTCTCATCACCCTACCCTCTCCCAACCTGCGCCATCGGGGTGACTGAAGCGCGCCCCGATATAGGCCTTCACCGGCGCCTGATGCGCGCGTGGCCCATTCTCCTGCCGGCTCATACGCCGTCCGTGGGAGATCGCCCAGAGGAGGGCACGCACGCCAATCATCAGGCGCGCCCGGAAACTGTAAGCGGACCCGCCACCAGGCCTCCGTGTCCGCGCCACGGGGATGGAAGCCAGGAGTAGCCCGGTGAACCCCATCTGCGCCACGAGGAACGGACGCGGCGCCTCAGAGGCCAGCAGGCGCTCCGCCATCGTTCGATTCATCGCCACGAAGAGGCCGGCATCGGCGGGCACGCCGCTCGCCTTGTGCAGGAGCCACTTGAACAGGTGGGAAGTCAGGAGCCGCGCAGGAGACTCGTACCATCCGCGCCTCCCGGCAAAAACAGCCGCGAAGCCCTCCTGCATCTTCGCCAGGAGATCCGGGATGGCCTCCGGGGGATCCTGGAGGTCCGCGTCCAGGATGACCACCCTCTCCCCTCGTGCATGGCTGAGACCGGCCAGCACGGCGCGATGCTGTCCCACATTCGACGCGAGCGCCAGGACGGCTACGCGGGAATCGCTCCCGGCCAGCTCCGAGAGGACGGCCAGGGAGTTGGCGGGACACGCATCGTCCACAAAGACCACTTCATCAGTGAGTCCATGGGTCTCCAGCGCTTGGCGCACCCTCTGATAGAGCGCGGAGAGCGTGTCGGCGTTCCGATAGACGGGAATAACGACGCTGACCTCAGGACCATCAATCGGCACGAAGAGCGCCCTCCTCGTCATAAAGATGCGTGTGAAGACGGAACCAGGCAACCGTTTTCTCCAAACCGCTCCTGAGGGGATGCCTCGGCTCCCACCCCAGGAGCCTTTTCGCCTTCCCGATATCGGCGACCCAATGGCTGGTGTCAAAGGGGCGGGCGGGATATTCACCGATCCGCGTCGCGATCCTTTGACCGGTCACGCTCTGTACCAGCTCCACGACGTCTTCATTGCTCCACTGTTGCCCAGAGCCGATGTTCATCACTTCGCCAGGGCGAAGGTCTTCAGAGGCCGCTCGCAAGCAGGCTTCCACGACATCCTCGACATAGACGAAATCGTGCCGGTACCCCGGCGGCGTCAAGCGAAGGGGCTGCCCGGAGAGCGCAGCGCGTATCGCGGAGGGAATGAAGCGTGTCGGCGCTTCCCACGGGCCGTAGACCGAAAAAGGGCGCAAGATGACGACCGGTCGTTTGTTCTCCCTGGCATATTGTTGGCAGAGCAAGGTTGCCGCCGCTTTGGAAACGCCGCGAAAAGATAACGGTTCCAGGCGATCGGACTCGTTCAGGGGCCTTGCGCTGGGGCCATATTCAACGGAGCCTCCGACGTGAATGAAACGGGAGACATCCAACAAACACAGAGCATCAAGCAGGTAAAGTGTCCCCATCACAACGGACTTAAGGTGCCCTTCCCGCTCTTCAGGTAATCGAGGATGTCCGCCGGGAACGGCCAGATGGAAAAGAAGCTCTGGTCGGATCTCGGCGAGGATCGTTCTGAGCGCCTCGCGTTCAACGAGATCGGCCGCATGAAGAAACATCTGCGGCGCAATCTCGACGATTCTCCACAACCGGGTGCCGGGTCGAATCAACGCATGGACTTCGGCGCCGCGGCGGATCAGCTCCCTGGTGAGATTGACGCCGATGAAACCGGCCGCCCCCGTGACCAGGATGCGTTTACCCCTCAGGTTGTCCGACATCGGCAGACCACGAGTGAATGGCGTTTTCCAGATCCCGCCGATCCCGCTCCACCGCTTCGGCGTCCCTGCGGAACGCCCGCTGAATCGCCTCCCGGATCCGGGGAATCTCGACCACCGGATCCCGCCCCTTGATGTCCCGATGAAAAGAACGACGCAAGAAACTGAACCAGCACCGGAGACGGGCCATCTCCCCGATGAGCAGACGGCAGGGGATGGGCTCGCCGCGGTCGGGAAGGGTCAGCCCGGCCAGGCCGAAGGGGACAGACCATGGGCGCCGGATTTTCTCTACCATCCCATCGACCAAGGGGGTGAAAAGGTTGGGCGTCTTCCGCTCAATCGCCAGGTCGTTCAAGCCGACGTACGCGCGGGTGATCGGCAGCCGCGCCAACTGCTCCACCCGCTCCACGGCCGCCACGGTCTCCACCAGGATCCCCACGCCGCAGCGGCCGCGAGCCATCCCGAGGACCCCCTCTGCCTCCTCTACCGTGCGGACCATCGGCAGGAGCAACTCGTCCGTCCCCGCTGCAATGGCGTCCTCCACCTCGCTCCTCGTGCCGGGGCCGCAAGGATTGATCCTGCAGATCAGCCGGCCGCGGTGCAGCGTCCGCACCCGGCGCACGTCATCAAGCGTCAGGTTGTTCACCTCCGTGTCGAACCCCGCCTGCCTCGCCCGCTTGTCCACCCTCTCCAGGTCCACGATGACGGCATCGATGCCTCCCGCCACGCAAGCCCGGATCATTTCGGGATCCACCGAGAACAGGATCATCTCGAAGGGAACCGCCTTCACGGCTTGCGCCCCACCACCACGATCGAGGACCCCCAGGGCCAGGGCAAGACGGCCCCCAGCCGGACCTCCAGGGTATTGATGCGGGCAAACAATCCGTTGACCCACCTCCCCGGCCGCTCTTCCCGTTCCAGGATCGCGGAGCTCCACCGATTCAGCAACCGGGACGCGACAACCAGGGGGAAGAGGAGACACTGGTAATACCGGGTATGCAGGACCTCCAGGCCGGCCTCCACAAACAGTCCCTGGATCCCCCTGCGGGTATACCGCCTCATGTGGCCTGCCGCTTCATCCCGACCGCTCCAGAGCCACCCCCACGCAGGGCACGAGGCAACGGCAATCCCCCCCGGACGGAGAACCCGGAACGCCTCTTTCAGCGTGTGACGATCATCCACGTGCTCGAGAAGATCAAGCATCAAGACCGCATGGAAAGCGCCCTCCTGATAGGGCAGACACTGACAATCCCCTTCCACAAGATGAACGCGAGGAACGTACTGTCTGGCATGGGAAAGGACGTCCCGATGGCGGTCAAGCCCGTGACGCTCAGAGACCAGCCCATTGAGTCCGTCCAGGTTTCCTCCTCCGCCGCATCCCAATTCGAGCGCCCTTCCCCCCGTTCCGTACCGTTTGAGGATCTCCCGAACGAGGACTCGGCGCCCGAGGAACCAGAAATGGGTGCGGTGCATCTGAAGAAGCCGAGGTATTCTTTCAGCGGGATAGGCCATGTAACCCTCACCACTCGTAAGATCAGGATCGCGCGTGTCCAGCCGCGGCCGACCGGAGCCTGTTTCGGTTTTTCTTGCGCTTTCTTCTCTTGATGAGATCCAGCACGAGCCGGTTGTAGGCGTGGCCATCGGGTTGATTCAAGCGATAGAAGACATACCCCTTCCTCCTGCGGCTTGTAACGAGATAAGTCCTCTCCAGGACTTTCAGATTTCTGCAGCACGTGGCCAGAGGAATCTTCAGTCGCGACGCGATCCCTTCGATGGGGAGATCGTCCCGGTCCAGCAGGAGCTCGATCATCTGCAACCGTCTGTCGTTGGCGAGCGCCTTGAATACCTGCAGCAGATAATCCATGGCTCATCCTGTCATCGGCAAAACCCCTGGTCGCCTGGAATCCTTACAAACCCCCGCAAGAAACGTACGCCCACAAAATCACCCATCGCTTATTCCACTTTTTCGCAATTGTGAAATAGTGGAATCGGAGACTCGGGTGGGGGAAGGCGGGGGAAGGGGGTGCGCGACCCCTCCGGCCGGAGGTTCCATTCCCTCACCCGACGCCCACGGCGCGCGCGACCATCCACCGACGCCATCCCGGCCGGGAGATGCCGTCACAGATACTTCCCCCACAGCCCCGAGGGGTACTTCCAGAAGAACAGCCCCATCGCCTTGAGATGCTCGAAGGTCAGGCGCGTCAGCAGACGACGCCGCGTCACCCGCTGCTCGTGATGCACAATCGTCGCGTCGGGATAATACACGACCTGATACCCCGCGCGCCGCATCCGCACCAAAGGTGTCTAGTACCTGATTGCCAAAATACACGTCACGTCATTCCCGCCGGAGTCTACCCCGTACTCGATACGGGGCGGGAATGACGACCAGAGGCCCGATAATGGAAAGATGGGATTGTGAGATAGGTTCTATGTCAGCCTCTTGTAACAATCGGTGGAAGCAACAATGCCACGATCCGGCGCCCAGAAACCTTCCGACGTTTCCAGCCCACGAGCATCCGGAAATATCTGCTTGACAATACTGGCTATTTATCGTATCTTTACTGTAAAGAGTAAAGAACCCCGACTAAAGTCGGGGCTTTAAAAATCTCCAAACCGGAGTTGT
>JACRHK010000164.1 GCA_016217625.1 Nitrospirota bacterium | reverse complement strand
GCCGAGATAAGCGCTCCGCACCATACACCTCATTTTCATGCTTACTACCAAGATGAGATCGCAGTTTACAGCATCGATCCGATTGAGATCATCTCGGGGATGCTGCCAAAACGCCAACAGCGTCTCGTGGAGGCTTGGGCGGAGCTACATCAGACCGAATTATTGACCGACTGGGAGCGGTTACAGGAGGGCCGGAAGCCCCTGCCCATTGATCCGCTAAAATAAGGAGAGTGATATGTCCCATCCAATTTATCGCGTCCTTTCATTTGAAGTTCTTGCACCCTATACTTTGCGTGTGCAATTTGACGATCACACAGAACAAATCATCAATTTTCGACCGATTCTTACCGGAGAGTTGTACAAGCCCTTGCGCGACTTAGCCTTATTCAATCAGGTCCGGATTGACCCCGAAGTCCACACGTTGGTTTGGCCGAACGGCGCAGATTTTGATCCCGCGACCTTGCATGATTGGCCTAAGCATATCGATGCGTTGACAGATCGTGCACAGCGGTGGGAGCGTGCTTTGGCGTGATCGCCCGCCCAACCATGCGCTCAACGCGGATGTACATCAACCGCGTGGCCCATGTTTGGGATTGTCTGATGTCTCGGTAAGCCCGTTCAGATGTCTCCGGTACTACGTACGATAAGTATCGTCGGATACGAGGATGGACAGTGCAATGAGGTTTTTTTGGAACGCGGGGATGGTGTTTGAAAGATTTTCGTTGAGTCGTCACACTTCGGGACTTCGGGTATACCCGAAGTGCGGAAATGAAACCGTGTGCTGTTTAACTATCTATGGGGTCGCCTCAACCTGACCCTACGATTACTCCACCCATTCAATAGAGACCAATTCTCTCACTGTCCGGAACTCGGGGTCTCCCGTCAGAATCGCGGCGTCCATGCTGAGAGCGGCGGCCGCGGGGATTGTAACGACATTATTTCAAAAAATCCCTCCTCACCTCCCTTTACCAAAGGGAGGGACTTTCCCCTCTTTGGAAAAGAGGGGCGAGGGGAGATTTTACAATCATGGCAATTCTATTATATGACCGTTAATATGCTGCCCCTCCCGCAGACCCCGCAAGAAAGGCAATGGCCTTCCGGGCGGCTTCGGCGCCTTGACGGATGCAGTCGGGGATGCCGACGCCCCGGTAGGCGGCGCCGGCGAGGAACAGGCCCGGCGACTTCTCCAGGGCGCGGTCAATCGCTTCTAAGCGGGTGAGGTGCCCGACCTCGTACTGGGGATTGGCCCGCTCCCAGCGGTAGGCGCGGGCGAGGACCGGCTCGGCCGCGATGCCGAGGACGGCTTTCAATTCTTCCCGCGCAAGACGGACCAGCTCGGGTTCCTCTTGAAGAGCCAGATCCTCTCGGCCTGTGCCTCCGACGAAGCAGCGGAGGAGCACATGATCTTGCGGTGCGCGGTGGGGGAACTTCGTCGAGGTCCAGGTCGAGGCCAGAATCCGGCACGGTTCCTTCCGAGGGACGACGAAGCCGTAGCCGTTCAACGGGTGGGGGCAGTCGGCCCGGCGGTAAGCCAGGGAGACCGTGGCCGTGGTCACGTAGGGGATGGTCCGAAGGTGGGGCGCCGCGACGGGGAGGATTCGCTTCAGGAGGCCGGCCGTCTCGTAAGCTGGGGTTGCCAGGAGAAGCGCGTCTGCGCGGTACGTGGCGCCGTCCTCGATCTCCACGATGTAGGGAGGGGCGGCGCAGTGCAGGCCCCGCCTGACGGCCCGGACGCGCGCGCCGGTCCGGATGGTCGCCTTCTCCCTCAGGACCTTTTCCAGCACCTCGACCAGCTCCCCCAACCCTTCCCGGAGGGTGACGAAGAGGCTCCATGACGCTTCACCCGACTGGGATTCTCTTTGACGCTTCCTGTCCAGGACGCCAAGGATCAGGCTCCGGTAGCGGGCTTCCAGTTCGGCGAACTGTGGGAACGTGGCTTGCAGGCTCAGGCGGCCGGCGTCTCCCGCATGGATGCCGGCGAGCAACGGCTCGGCCAGTTTTTCAACCGCCTCGCGTCCCAGCCGCCGGCCGACGAAGTCGGCGATGCTCTCTTCGCTTGCTGTTGCGCGCCGACGGGGGAGGAGCAGGTCGAGGCCCATCCGGATCTTCCCCCACGGGGTGAAGAGCGGGGACTTTATTAAAGTGCCCAGACGGGTTGGGACGAGGAGGACCATCCCCTCCGGCAGGTCGTGGAGACGTCCGCGATGAAGAAGATACGAGGCCCGCTCCCGGGGGTTGGTGCCGGTCAGATGATCCTGGAGGCCGAGATGCCGGCAGAGATCGATCCCCCAAGGTTTCTGCGAGACAAAGGCGTCGGGCCCTCCTTCTATGATGAAGTCATTCACCCGCTCGGTCAGGATCTTCCCCCCCAGGCGCGCGTCGGCTTCCAGCAGCGTGCAGGACAGGGGGAGGTCCTTCGCGCGCGCCTCCTCCTGCAGCGTGTAGGCGGCGGAGAGGCCGCAGAAGCCGCCGCCGATGATGATGATGTGTTTATGAGAAGTCATAAGTCAGGAGTCAGAAGTCAGAAGGAGAGCTTTGCGGACGATTGCGGCCAGGGCCTCAATGAGCAGGGGGTCGTCGTTGAGGGACGCTGTCCGTTCAAACCGGATCCCCAACGCCTCGGCCTGGCCCCGGTGGAGGATGTCCAAGTCGTACAGGGTCTCCACATGGTCGGCGACGAAGCCGATGGGGACGGCCAAGACGTCCCGGCGCCCTTCTTCGGCCAGCTCGCGGAGCGTCGGTTCGACCTCCGGCCCCAGCCACTTCCCCTGCGTCCGCCCCTTTCCGCTCGCAGAGTCGAATCTTCGACCCGGGACGGACTGATAGGCCAGACGCCATCGGTGTGTCCCGCCCAGCATCCGAAGGATGCCCTGTACCGTCTCCGCCACTTGGGCTGGATAGGGGTCCCCTTGCGCGCCGGAGGGTTCGGGCAGACCCTGCCTACCGGCAGGCAGGGAATGGGCCGTAAACAGGAGCGTCACGGCTTCGGGCCGGGAGAAGCGGACCAACGCCTCACGGATCTTGGCGGCGAAGGCATCCAGCAGGAGCGGTTCGTCGTGCCAGTGACGGACGGGGAAAAGAGGGATCGAGGTCCCTTCCGCCTTTTGCGCGTCGTCGAGGGCGGCGAAGTAGGCCCCCACGCTCCAGGCCGAGTCCTGGGGCGTCAGGCAGAGGGCCACGCCGCGCACGACTCCATCGGCAGCCATAGCGCGCACGGCCTCGCGGATGAAGGGATGCCAGTGGCGCATCCCGATGTAGACCTTCGCGGGGACCCCCTCGCTGCGCAGACGGGTCTCCAGAGCGGCGGCCTGGCGCTGCGTGGTGGCCAGCAACGGCGACTTTCCCCCGATGAGCCGATACCGCTCCCGCACCTCGTCGAGATACGCCGGCGAGAGGGGGCGGTCTTTCAGGACATGTCGGAGGAAGGGCTCCACGTCTTCGAGGGTATCCGGCCCCCCATGGGCCATCAGCAAGACGCCGATCATGGGGTTCCGGCGCTGAGGCGGTGGACCAGCTCGACGGCGGCGGCAACGTGCTCGACGGGGGTTTCGGGAAGGATGCCGTGGCCGAGGTTGAAGATGTGACCGGGGCGACCCCCTGCCTGTTGGAGGATTAGCTTGATCCGTTTCTCGATTTCAGGAAGCGGCGCGAGCAGGGCCACCGGGTCGAGGTTCCCCTGGACGGCCACATCGGTCCCCACGCGCCGCCACCCTTCATCCAGCGGGATCCGCCAGTCCAGACCGAACACCGTCCCGCCGGCCTCGCGCAGGAGCTCGAGCAGGGTGGCCGTCCCCGTGCCGAAGTGGATCAGGGGCACGCCCATTTCCTCCAGATCCTTGAAGATCTGCCGGGTGTGCGGCAGGACATAGAGCCGGTAGTCCTCGGGGTTGAGACACCCCACCCAACTGTCGAAGATCTGGACGGCCTGGGCCCCTGCCCGGATCTGCGCGCGCAGGTAGTCGGCCAACGTTCGCGCCAGTTTTTCCATAAGCCTGTGCCAGACCTCCGGCGCCCGGTACATCAGGAGCTTCGTCTGGATATAGTGTCGGGAATGACCCCCTTCGATCAGGTAGCTGGCCAGGGTGAAGGGGGCGCCGGCGAACCCGATGAGAGGGACCTTGCCGTTCAGTTCGCGGCGGACAAGGCGGACGGTCTCCAACACGTACCGGAGATCCTCTTCGGGCGCCACGGGACGAAGGGCCTTGACGTCGTCCGCCGTCCGTATGGGGTTGAAGATCTTCGGCCCTTCGTTTTTGACAAAGGCCAGACGGATTCCCATCGGCTCCAGAGGCAGGAGGATGTCGGCAAAGAGGATCGCGGCATCCACACCGAGGCGATCGATCGGCTGGAGCGTCACCTGCGCGGCCAGGTCGGGGGTCTTGCACAGATCCAGGAGGGAGTAGCGCTTCCGGAGCTCGCGGAACTCCCGCATGAAGCGGCCCGCCTGCCGCATGAACCAGACCGGCGTGCAGTCCGTCGGTTCTCGCCGACAGGCGCGGAGAAATCGTGTTGATGTCTCGTCTGGCACGGAGCGTCTCTTCACAAATCAGTCTGATTAAACAACTTATTATAACGGGATGGAACAAAATGGGCAACGAAAAGGCGTTACGAAACAGAGAGTTAAGAAACTTGATTTTTTTCCTTGACATTTCTATGGGCTCCCCTTATTCTCTACATACTTGACCTTGTTGCTCTTGTATTTATCATCGCCGGATATTTGGAGTCTTTCTTGTCCGTTCGACGTGACAGCAAACAAGCGGACTTCATCCGTGTCACACACCTGACGGGATGCGATACGTCAGGCTATCGCTTTTACCCCTTCACGATCTGTTCCCCTTCCGCAGGGGAGGCACCTCATCCACCTCTTGTCCCGTCCAATCCGCGCTCTGGGGATTGGCGCGGCATCCTTCATCTGGCAGGGTCTCTTTTCGTCGAAAAGGAGGTTTACTGATGGCGCATGCAGCGGTGTATCACGGAGAGCATGAGATCAGTTTCTGGCCGCTTCCAACCGGGATCGGGGCGTTCTTCATTCCCATCGCCCTGCTCACCTACTTTGCTTGGGAGCGACCGTTGTTGGGCCTCGTCTTGATGGGGATCGTGCTCGCTTTCCTCGCCGTAGGGCTTGCGGGGTGGGCAAACGAGTTCTTTTCCCGTGGACACGAGGAAGGGCTTGCCGGCGTGGCCATCGTCCTTTTTATCATCTCGGAGGTGGTAATCTTTGGGTCGATGTTCGGGGCCTTCTGGGCGGGAAGGATTGGCTTCGCGGACCAGTGGAGCCAATGGATCCCCAAGGATCTCAGCCTGGAGCTTGCACTCTGGTTGACCTTGATTCTCTGGGCATCGAGCGTCACCATCGTGAAGGCGGAGCGTTCCTTGGAGCATGGAAAGCGGGGGGCTTCCATGGCCTGGCTGGCGGCGACGATGGGGTTGGGCCTCTTATTTGTGATCCTCCACATGAATGAATGGCGCCACCTGTGGGCTGCCGGGTTTACCATGGGGGCGAACATGTATGGGACGACGTTTTATGCCCTCACGGGCGTCCATACCTCCCACGTGATTGTGGGGCTTGTCATCCAGCTTTTTCTTCTCGTTCTGGGCCTCAGCGGGAAGCTCACGTCCCAGAAGATGACGATCTTCCGGGCGGCCGGCCTTTATTGGCACTTTGTGGACGTGATGTGGATGATGGTGGCCAGCAACGCCTATGTGGTGGGAGGACTGAAGTAGCATGGCGGTGGTCCTTGCGTTCTTGCTGATGGCCCTCCCATCGCTCTCCGAAGCCCGTTCCGTGCCCTTGCAAGATGCCTTCGATCCCGGGCTCCTCAGAATCGACGAGGGAAGGTATCTGGGTCAGAAAGTGCCGGATGTGGGAGTGATCACGGAGACAGGCCCTGCGCGTCTGTCCCAACTGATCGCCGGGAAGCCGACGATCCTCCTGCTGGCGTATTTCACTTGTCACGGGCCCTGTCCTGCCACCGTGCAGAACCTGGCCCAGACCGTGCAACCGCTTGAGAAGGAAGAGTTTGCCGTCATCGTTCTTTCGTTCGATCAGAGGGATACCCCGGAGTCCCTTGAGAAGATGAAGGCCAACGCAGGAGCGGGCGCATCCCATTGGACGTTTGGTTTGCCGGAGCAGGGGGAGATCGAGAGGCTGACAGGCGGGTTGGGCTATAAGTTCATCTTTTCCGAGAGGGATCAGACGTTTGTCCATCCCACCGTGCTGATCTTCTTGTCGCCTCAGGGAGAGGTGACGCGCTACCTGTATGGCACGGCGCCGCAACTGCGGGACATCCGGTTGGCCCTGATTGAGGCGAAGAAGGGAGAGGCACGGCTCAGCGATATTGGGGATTTGGCGTTGCTCGCCTGCTACCAGTTTGACCCCGCCCGGAGCAGATACGCTCTTCATCCCGCGCTGTTGTTCGGCGCGATCGGCCTGGGACTTCTCGGTGTGACAGGTCTTGTCGCGCTCATGTATGGGAGGTTTCCTAAAGGAGGGAAGAGGACATGATGGACTCAATCATAATGTTTCCCGGGGTGCTGTCCGGCATTGCCGGCGGCGCTGTTCCGATCGCCTACCCAGGACAGGTCTGGGACAAGATGTTCAACATCTGGCTCATCGTGGCCGTTGCAATCTATCTCATCGTGGCCATCCCCATGCTCTATTTTATGGTGAAGTATCGGTACAAGAAGGGCGTCCGGGAAGAGGGAGCGCATATCGAAGGGAGCACGGGCCTGGAGGTGCTCTGGACGGTCGTGCCCCTCATCGCGGTCATCTACTTGGCGACCCAAGGGTTTGTGCTCTATAAGGAGCAAAGGACTGCCCCTCCGGACTCGATGGTGGTCAGAGTGGAAGGTTTCATGTGGGGATGGAGCTTCGAGTATCCCAACGGCAAGAAAACCTCCGATGAGTTGTATGTGCCCGTGGGGAAGCCGGTGAAACTCCTCATGACCTCGACGGACGTGGTGCATGCGTTCTATGTTCCCCAGGCTAAAATGGTGGAGGATGTCGTCCCGGGAAGGCTGACCTCCACGTGGTTTCAGTTCAACAAAACGGGCGACTACACGGCCTTCTGCCGGGAATATTGCGGAACCCTCCATTCCTACATGC
Organism: Nitrospirota bacterium; assembly: GCA_016217625.1. Lineage (GTDB taxonomy): Bacteria > Nitrospirota > RBG-16-64-22 > JACRHK01 > JACRHK01 > JACRHK01. The sequence continues at coordinate 10 of JACRHK010000164.1, read as the reverse complement.
TCGCCACGAT
>JACRHK010000166.1 GCA_016217625.1 Nitrospirota bacterium | reverse complement strand
GGAGAGGAAGAGGTCAAGCCCGGCACGCTCATCCACCACCAGGCCAAGGAGATCGACTCCCAGTACCGGATCTTCAGAGAGATCACCTGCGCCGCCCGCATCATCAACGACCCGTTGCGGGCCGCCGAGGAGATCGACGAGGTCATCCGCACCGCCTGGGCCGAGCACCGCCCTTGCTATCTCGAGATCCACCGCGACATGGTAGAAACGCCCATCCGCGTGCCGCGGGAGATCCTCCGGTGGGAGGGCGATCTCCCCCTGCCCGCCTCCGACCGCCGGAAGGTGCAGGAGGCGGCCAGGGAGACGGCTGAGCGGTTCAACCGGTCCAAGCGGCCCGTGTTGATCGCGGGGATCGAGATCCACCGTTACAAGCTGATGCGCGAGCTCCAGGAACTCGCCGAAGCCATGGGCGCTCCCGTCCTCACCTCCGTCCTCGCCAAGGGGGTCTTCCCGATGGACCATCCCCTGTACATGGGGGTCTACGTCGGCCCCCTCTCGCCGGCCCGGATCCACCGGCGCGTGGATGCGGCGGATCTCGTCCTCGACCTCGGCTCGCTCATGACCGACATCGAACTGGGGACCCGCCCGCCCGAGATCCGCCGGGAGCGGGCCATCTGGGCGGTCAACCACCGCGTCAACATCAGCTTTCACACCTACACCCAAGTCACGCTCCGCGACTTCCTGCGCGAGCTGCTCAAGCAGACCATTCGCCGCCACAAAGAGCGCGTCGTTTACAGCGACAACCTGCCTCCTGCCGGGGCCGACCTCGACCGCCCCATCCGGATGACCGACGTCCTCCTCGAGATCAACGCCTTCCTGGCGGATCGGAAGCAGTATGTCGTGTTGGCCGAATCGGGCGACGCCATCTTCGGGGGGGTGGACCTCCGCGTCCCAGCGGGAAGCCTCTACCTGGCGCAGGGGTTCTACGCCTCCATGGGCTTCGGTATCCCCGGCGCGATCGGCGCACAGATCGGGACAGGACTCCGCCCTTTAGTCCTCTGCGGCGACGGCGCCTTCCAGATGACGGGGCCGGAGATCGCCCATGCGCCGCGCTACAGGTTGAACCCGATCGTCGTTCTGCTGAACAACGGGGGCTGGGGGATCTTCCGCCCCATTACCCCCCGGCAAGACCTCCTCGCCCTCCCTGATTGGTCCTACGCAGAGCTGGCCAAGCTATGGGGCGGAACCGGCTACCGCGCCGACACCGCCCGGCAGTTCAGGAACGCCCTATCGGAGGCCGAACGGGCAGACACCTTCTCGCTCATCGAGGTCCGGATCGCCCCCGGCGACCTCTCCCCTCTCTCCCGCAAGTACATCCGCGCGTCGGCCAGAAAGGCGAAATGATCGTGACCGTGACGGTTACCCGTGACGTAAAGATCTTCCGGTCACGGTCACGGGCCACGGTCACGTGGTTGCACCTGCGCCGGCATCCCGGTAAAATAGCAGACTATGACAGACAGGCAGGAAAGAGAACTCGATCTGCTTCCGGAGAACGCGGAGCATGCCGGCCCTCCTCCTGAATGGGGGGAGTGGGGGGAGGAAGCTGCGCCCCCTGAGGGGGAAGAAGGGGGAGAATCGCGCGCCCTTGTCCCTTACGATCCCCTGCAACATTACCTCGCCGAGGTCCGCCGCCATCCGCTCCTCACCCGGGAAGAGGAGCGGAAACTCGCCATCCAGTACCGGGAGCACGGAGACCTCGATGCCGTGGCCAAGCTGTTGCTGTCGAACCTCCGGATCGTGATCCAGATCGCCCATCAGTACCGGGCCGCGCCGGTTCCCGTCATGGACCTCATCCAGGAGGGGAACCTGGGACTCATGCAGGCCGTCAAGAAGTTCGATCCCTACCGGGGCGTCGCCCTCTACACTTACGCCGCCTGGTGGATCAAGGCCTACATCCTCCGCTACATCCTCGCCAACTGGCGCCAGGTGCGGATCGGCACGACGCAGGCGCAACGCAAGCTCTTCTTCAACTTGAAGAAGGAGAAGGAACGTCTGGAAGCCCTGGGTTACGACACCGGTCCGAAGCTCCTGGCCGAGCGGTTGGAAGTGCGGGAGAAAGACGTCGTCGAAATGGAGCAGCGGCTGGGGAGCTGGGAGGTCTCGCTTGATCTCCCGCTGGGCCCCGAGACGGAGGATACACTACAAAAAATCCTTCCCTCGGGCGAGATCCTCCAGGACGAACGGCTCGCCCGGGAGGAGACACGGCGGATTGTTGGAGAGATCGTGCGCGCATTTGCCAGGACGCTCAAGGGGCGCGATCTGGAGATCCTCCAACGGCGCCTCCTCGCGGACAAACCCGAGACGCTGGAGGTAATCGGCAAGCGCTACGGCATCACGCGGGAACGGGTCCGGCAAATCGAGGCCCGCCTGAAAAAAAAGCTCGGCGAACTCCTCGCCAAATCCCTAGGTGAAACAGCTTGAGACGGGAGGCTGGAGGTTGGAGGATGGAGGGTTGAGGTTGGAGGCGGGAGGTTGGAGGCTAAGGACTTTGCCTCCAGCCTCTATCCTCTATCCTCTAGCCTTACGCCTTCCGCCTCCAACCTCTAACGAGTTATTTTACTTCAACCGTGATCTGCTTGGG
>JACRHK010000162.1 GCA_016217625.1 Nitrospirota bacterium | reverse complement strand
GATGCGCCGCCCAAGCAGGGTGTGAGTCTCCATAGCCCCTCCCACGAGAGCGTAAGGCAGGAGAGACCGGTGAGGAAACCCAAGAAAGCCAGGCTTGCGTTGACGCTCCTTTCACCCTCTGCTAAACTTGGAGCTGAGCAATGCCCCGCATCTCTTCTCCAGCTCAGGAGGAACTGATGCCAAAGGTCAAGCTTGGTGTGAAGCACCATGTGACGCTCCCGAAGAACATCCTGGAGCAGTTGAAGCTCAAACCCGGGGAGACGTTAAAGGCGTACACCACCGACGATCTCGGGATCGTTCTTGTCCCGACGAAGAAGATCCCGAAGGACCAGCGGTCATTCTGGACAGAGGCGGGGCAGCGGCGCTACCAAGAGGCGTGAGAAGACGTCAAGGCGGGGAGGGTCAAGACCTTTGAGAGCGTGGAGGACCTCATCCGCGACCTCCGCTGAGGAAGGAGCGATCGATGAAGTGGGAGGAGATCCTCAAGCAGTACACAGGGCAGTGGGTATTGATCGAGTACCGGGAGCTGGATGGGCAGCTTAATGTGGTAGAAGGGGAGGTCATTGCCCATTCGCCGAATAAGGAGGAGATCTACAAGCGATTGCTGGAGACCACGGGGAAGAACATCGCCATCGACTACGCTGGGGAGTTCCCGAAAGATCTCGCCGTGATGTTTTAAAATGACCAGGTATCCATTGGAGCGCGTGGGCCATCTCCTCCTGACGAAGGCGGCTGTCTGTGGCCCTACAGGAGTGAATGTGGTGAGGCTGTTGGTTGATACAGGATCAGCATACACCATCCTACCGGTCGAGGTCCTGGAATCTATCGGATGCAGTCCAGCGGTCAGCATAGAGCACGTGAGGATCATCACGGGAAGCGGGTATCGTATTTGATTCTTCGTTTCATGGACATCCTTTGACAAACATAAACATTTGTCCTATGATTCGGCCATGAGAGTGAGCGACTATGCGCGCAGAGTTGGCGTGTCGTCTCGTACCGCCTGGCGTTGGTTCAACAGTGGCCAAGTGAGGGGTGACCAGGCTGAAACAGGGACGATCATCCTCACTGAACCGCTGCCCGAGGGACTTGCTCTCACCCCCATCCCACAAGTGGCCATCTACGCCTGTGTCTCCGCGATGGAACCTAAGGACAACCTGGACACGCAAGCCCAACGATTGAGAGACTCCTGTGCGGCGAAAGGCTCTCCGGTAGCCCTCGTCGTGAAGGAGCTTGGTTCGGGCGTTCATGACCCACGGCCCAAGTTGCTGAGACTGATGACCGACCCCGCCTTCGCTCCGATCGTGGGGGAACCCAACGACCGCCTGACCCGTTTCGGTTTCAACTCCATCGAGAACTTGTTGGCCATGCAAGGGTGGCGAATCGAGGTCATCACCCTGGCTGAAGACGGGAAAGAGGACCTGCTCCAGGATTGTGTCAGCATCGTGACCCCGTTTTGTGCTCGTCTTGACGGCCAACGGCGATCCAGGCGCAAGACAGCGCGCATCATCGCGGAGGTACGGAACGGTGAAGAAGGCCATCACCCACTTGACGCTCGACCAAGTGAATCCCAGGACACTCCAAAGGCTGGATGAACTGGCTGCCGAGGACCAGCGCGTGGTGCAGGTGTCTGTGGATTGGATGATCCAGCGCCAGGTGAAAGAGCCGGACAAGTACGCCGCCATCCCCGAGCAGGATGTGCCACCCCGGCTCTCGGACCGCTGGCCATGCTGCGCCTGGCAACGAGCGTGCGGGATCGTCCGGTCGTGGGACGCGAACGGACGTGAAGATCCGCCTGTGCTTCGCACCCTGTGCATCCAGGCCAATGCCAATGTCGTCGTCATGGAGCCCTCCAAGACCCCCACCTTCGACGTTTGGCTCAGAATCTCCACTTTGGAACCCGGAAAGCCTGTGCGTCTTCCCATGGTTCTGTACCGTCGAGCCAAAGAAACACTGGCCGAGTTCCCCAACCCCTGCACCGGGGTCATGCTGAACCGGCGCGATGGGCCATGGTATGCTACGTTCGTCGTTGAGCGGCGAGTTCCCAGGGCCACGCCGTCGGAAGTCATCGGCGTAGACATTGGCATGGCCGGCATCGTGTCAACCTCCCAGGGCCGCCGCTACGGACAAATGAGCCCTGACCTGTGCCGGCGAGTGGAGCGTGCCACGGCGCAACGCCGCCGTCAACAACAACGCAATGCCTGTCTGAAACGGAGAAATCGGCCGCCGGTGGACTTACGTGACAACCGGGCGGAAGCCTTTGCCCGCAACGAGATCGGACGGGCGCTCAATCCAAGGCTGGATGACCTACCAGATGGCACAGCGGGTGCTCTGGAACGCCTGTCGGTCAAGGAGATGCGTTTCAAGGCACGCCAGATGAATCGTGCCTTGCGGGCCTCACAGGTAGGCTATGTGCGTGACAAGCTCACGTTCACGTTTGGAAGAGCGCGGCCTTCGTGACCGCTCGGTTCAACCGGCTTACTCCAGTCAGCAGTGCTCCCGGTGTGGTTTCACAGGTCCGATGAACCGCCGCTCACAGGCTGAGTTTCGTTGCCTGTGGTGCGGTGACCTTGCCAACGCGGATGAGAATGCGGCTTCCAACCTCGCTGAACGTTTCAGCGACGAGGAACTCAAGGCGCTTCCCTTCCGCGAGGTGGAGACGGTGTTGGCGTTGCGGTTCATGCGCTGTCTCCCGGGTGCCCGTAGTGCATCCGCCGGACGAGACACGTCTTGCGTCAATCCGTCCGGTGAAGACCGTGGGTGGAATAGATGTCCATAAACACGGTAACTATCTCATTGCTCCTAACTGGCCTTTCGCAGGGATGAGAAATCTTATGGGAATTTGAGGTGCGACACGATTTCTTGGAGGACCTGGCTTAGTGCGGGCTGTTCAGCTTCGAGGAGACCGGAAGGAACATGCTTATGGTGGGGGAACGTCGGAAGGGTTCTTGCTGCCGGATCATTGGCAGTCCAGGCTCTCCAGTTGCTCTCGTAAGTGACGGTATAGCTCCAGCTCCCCTTCCAGCTCCAGGAGATCCATATCCTGCTCCTCCGGATGGGGAAGTTCCCCGACCAGAAGGAGGTCAGGATCCACCTGGAGGTGGGCGGCCAGTTGCTGAATCCTTTCCTCAGTTCGGACGAGGCTCTGTAAGAGGAGGCGCTTCTACCGCTCAATGGCATCCCGGAGGAGAGGAAGCACCTTTTCTGGCTCAGGGGTGCGAATCTCGATCGGTTGAGACGGCGGGCTTCCGGGCGAGAAGGGTGGTCAGATACTGGTTCAGGGAGACGCCCTGCTTGCGGGCCTCGTAATCCAGGTCTCGGTGGAGGGCCTTGGGGATGCGAAGGGTCAATCTCCCGCTGTACGCCTTTTCCGCGACGGGCTCAGGGATGACCCGGCCTTCCCGCCGGGCCACGTCCAGCCAGGCGCGAATGGCCTCATGGAGTTCTCGAACAGCGGCTTCGGGGGTCTCGCCAAACGCAGAGAGGCGGGGCAGCTCAGGCGCCGTCGCGATAAAGCCCTGATCTTCAGCGCTGTACAGAACTTCGATTTTATACGACGGGATTCTCCGTTTGGCCATCGTTCAGTCCTCCTCCATCGGCAAGCCGTACCGGTCTATAAGCTCCAGGAGCTGACGGACCTGGTAGGCCTTGGCTTTTCCCTTAACGTTTTGGAAATTCAGGAGTTCTGGGATCCCCGGCCGTTCATAGATGTGATGGCTTCCACGAACCCGTTTGAGGACGAATCCAAACTGCTCAGCCAGGTGACATGCTTCCTGAAAGCGGAGGCTTCCAGGATGCTGTCGGGCCTTCTCATAGAGCGTGCTCCGTTTCAAGGGGGGGCCTCCTGGTGCCACTATCTATGGTGGCAGCTCGGGTGTCAAGGGTACCATCACCTGATCAGACAATTTGAGATAAGGCTATCGTCCTTGACTTTGGGTCTCAGGGGGACCCTAGGCCGAAGGGCCGTGAACAGCCAT
>JACRHK010000161.1 GCA_016217625.1 Nitrospirota bacterium | reverse complement strand
CGGGGGTCGGGGCCGAGCCGATGGGGATCAAATACATCCCGGACGGCAAGGGCCGGATCCTCGAGAGCCGCGCCCCCCGCATGCAGGAGGTCATGAGCCGGGAAACGGCGTATCTTCTCACCTCCATGCTGGAGGATGTGGTGCGCTACGGAACCGGGCAGCGGGCCAAGGCGCTGGGGCGGCCTGTGGCGGGGAAGACAGGGACGACAAACAACTACATGGACGCCTGGTTCGTCGGCTTCTCTCCGCACGTGGCCGCCGGGATCTGGGTGGGGTACGACGACAACCGCTCCCTCGGCAACAAAGAGACGGGCGCCCGCGCGGCCAGCCCCATCTGGGTCGCCTTCATGCAGGAAGCCCTGAAGGAGCAGCCGGCCGATGGCTTCCCGGCCCCCGACGGGATCGTCTATACAGCGGTCGATCCGAAGACCGGCCTCCTAGCCTCTCCGGAGGTCGGGGAGGAAGTCCGGGAGATCTTTCGGAAAGGGCATGAGCCGAGAGGGTACACCTCGCCGGCCGAGCGGGCCCGGTTGGCCGAGCGGGCGGCCGCCGAGCTCGCCCGCGCCGCCGCGAAACCCTCCCGCCCCGCCGCGCCCGGCAGCCCCACCGACAGCGACTGATGAGATTTGACAAGCTTGTCGGGGGTATGCTATCGTGTTGTTGTTTTCTTTGGGAACAACCTGTTCAGGAGGATGTGATGCGCCGCTGGATGGTATGGGCAATGGCAGGCTGTCTCGTTGCGGTTCTTTCCCCAGCGGCCTACGCGCAGGAAATTTCCGCCGAGGCCGATCGGGCCTTCCGGAAAGGGAAAGGGTACTGCTACGCCAAGAAGTACCGCCCGGCCGTCAAACACCTCACGAAGGCCGTTGAAACCGATCCTCAACGCGCCGACGCTTATTACTTTCTCGGCTACACCTATTACAAGCAGAAGAAACACGCCCTGGCCCGCGAGGCCTTCGCCAAGGCCTACGCCCTCGACCCCGACTATTCCCCCTTGCAGTAAGACCGCCTTTCTCCTCCCCGCGCTTCAGAACCGGTATGTGCTGGAGTGGAGCCCACTCTTGCTTCTCCACCGGGGCATGTTATGATAAACACCTATCCGTTGCACGAGAGACCAACATGAAAGAGCAGATCATCATCCGCGGGGCGCGGGAGCACAACCTCAAGGGATTTGACTTGGTGATCCCCCGCGACCGGCTGGTCGTCATCACGGGGCTCTCGGGCTCGGGGAAGTCGTCGCTGGCCTTCGACACGATCTACGCCGAGGGGCAGCGGCGCTACGTCGAGTCGCTGTCGGCCTACGCCCGCCAGTTCCTGGAGCAGATGGACAAGCCCGACGTGGAGTCGATCGAGGGACTGTCCCCCGCCAGCGCCATCGAGCAGAAAATGACCGGCCCCAACCCCCGATCCACCGTCGGCACGGTGACGGAGATCTACGACTACCTCCGCCTGCTGTTCGCCCGGATCGGCCAGCCGCACTGCCCCGCCTGCGGGAAGCCCATCGCCGCCCAGACCGTCCAGCAGATGGTGGACACCGTGAGGGATCTGCCCCCCGGAACGCGCCTGCTCGTCCTGTCGCCCATCGTCCGCGGGCGGAAGGGGGAGTACCGCAAAGAGCTCCAGCAGATGCAGCGGCTGGGGTTCGTCCGGGCGCGGGTGGACGGCCGGATCCGGGAGCTGGGAGAGCCGATCCCTCTCGACAAGAACAAGAAGCATACGATTGAGGTCGTCGTCGACCGCCTGGTCCTGAAAGACGGCGTGGAGGGACGGCTGGCGGAGTCCCTGGAGCTGGCCCTCCGGCACGCCGGCGGGGTAGCCGTCGTCCACCTCCTGGAGGAGCAGCGCGACATCCTCTTCAGCGCCAGGCATGCCTGCGTCGAGTGCGGGGTCAGTCTTCCAGAGCTGACCCCGCGCTTCTTCTCGTTCAACTCCCCCCACGGGGCCTGTCCCCTCTGCAACGGCCTGGGGGAAGAAGAGCGCATGGAGCCGGGGTCGCAGGCCCCGTGTGAAGCCGCGCTTCTATCGGGGCGCCCCTGCCCCTCCTGCGGGGGGAGCCGCCTGCGGCCGGAAAGCCTGGCGGTGAGGGTGGCCGGCTGCTCCATCGGCGACTGCTGTCGCCTCTCCATCGAGAGGGCGCGCGCCTTCTTCTACGACCTCCGGCTCACGGAGCGGGAGGCGTTCATTGCCCAGCGTCCCTTGAAGGTCGTCCGGGAACGGCTGGGATTCCTCTTGCAGGTGGGGCTCGGGTACCTGACGCTGGACCGGCCGGCCGGGACCCTCTCGGGCGGGGAGGGGCAGCGGATCCGCCTGGCCACGCAGATCGGCTCCTCGCTGGTGGGCGTCCTGTACATCCTTGACGAGCCTTCCATCGGTCTGCACCAGCGGGACAACGCGAAGCTGCTGGAGACGCTGTGCCGGTTGCGGGACATGGGCAATACGGTCCTGGTCGTGGAACACGATGAAGAAACCATCCGCCGGGCGGATCACGTCATCGACATGGGGCCGGGAGCGGGGATCCACGGCGGCGAGATTGTCGCGCAGGGTCCGCCGGAATTCCTGGCCCGGCATCCGGCCTCGCTCACCGGCGCCTACCTCTCGGACCGTCTCCGGATCCCCCTTCCGGCGACCCGGAGGAAGGCCACCCGCTTCCTCGAGATCCTCGGCGCGACGGAGCACAATCTCAAGGATCTGGACGTGCGGATCCCCCTGGGGGTCTTCACCGGCATCACGGGGGTCTCGGGATCGGGGAAGAGCACGCTCCTGCTGGAGATTCTCTATCGGGCGCTGGCCCGGCGGCTCTACCGTTCCCCGGAGCCGCCCGGCGCCCATCAAGCCATCAAGGGCATGGAGCAGATCGACAAGATCATTGATATCGACCAGTCCCCCATCGGCCGCACGCCCCGGTCGAACCCGGCCACCTACACGGGGGTCTTCACGCCCATCCGCGCCCTGTTCGCCGCGCTGCCGGAGTCCCGAATGCGGGGGTACCGCCCGGGACGGTACAGCTTCAACGTCAAGGGAGGGCGGTGCGAGGCCTGCGAGGGAGGCGGCCTCATCAAGATCGAGATGCACTTCCTCCCCCCCGTCTATGTCACCTGCGAGGCCTGCAAGGGGACGCGCTACGGCCGCGAGACGCTGGAGGTCCGCTACAAAGGGGCGCACATCGCCGACGCGCTGGCCATGACCGTCAGCCAGGCGCTGGAGTTCTTCGCCGCCGTTCCGACCCTCCGCGAGAAGCTCCGGACCCTGGAGGACGTGGGGCTCGGCTACCTCACGCTGGGGCAATCGGCCACGACGCTCTCCGGAGGGGAAGCTCAGCGGGTGAAGCTCTCCCGCGAGCTGGCCAAGCGGGCCACGGGGAGAACACTCTATATTTTGGATGAGCCGACGACGGGGCTCCACTTCGCCGACATCCACCGGCTGCTTGAGGTGCTGAACCGCCTGATCGACGCCGGCAACACCGTGCTTGTCATCGAGCATCATCCCGACGTCATCAAGAGCGCCGACTACCTCATCGACCTCGGGCCCGAAGGGGGTGAGGCCGGGGGACACTTGGTCGCCGCGGGTACGCCCGAAGAGGTCGCGCGCGTCGGCGGCTCCCACACGGGGGCGCTGCTGAGGAAGATCTTGTCGTGACCGTGACCGTGGCCCGTGACCGTTACAAAAGATCGTGTCCCGTGCCGGTCACGGTCACGGGGATCGGTCACGAAAGATCGTCAATAGCCGGATGATGCGACCCCGCTTCATTCTGTTCATTGCACTGGGAGGAAGCCTTCTCTGGTCCGGCTGCGACCAAGGCCCTCACGTGGTCTCGCGGACTCAGTACCTGATGGGGACGCTGGTGACCGTGACGCTGGTCGCCCCTTCGGAGGAAGAAGCGGCCGCCGCTTTCGAAGACGCCTTCCAGGAGCTTCGCCGGCTGGATCAGATGCTGACCACCTTCGATTCCGGCAGCGAGGTGAACCGCGTGAATGCGGCGGCGGGGAAGCGACCCGTCCCGGTCAGCCCGGAGCTGATCGCCGTCATGGAAGAGGCCCTGGCCGTTGCGCGGCTCACGGAGGGAGCCTTCGACCCCACGGTAGGGCCGCTGACCGCCCTCTGGGGATTTGAGCAGGCGGAACCCGCCGTGCCCGCCGAGTCGGCCATCACGGCCGCGCGCCGGCTGGTCAACTACCGGGACGTGATCCTCGACCGCGCGAAAGGGACGATCTTCCTGAAACGAGCTGGGATGCGGCTGGACCTCGGGGGGATCGGCAAAGGGTATGCCGCCGCCCGGGTTGCCCACCTGCTGCGGGAACGGGGTTTCCCGGGAGGGATTGTCGCCGCGGCGGGGGATCTTCAAATCTTCGGGCGCAAAGGGGATCGCCCGTGGCGGATCGGCATCCAGCATCCCCGGGATCGCAATCGGCTGTTGGGAAGCCTCATGGCGACGGACCAAGCGATCTCCACCTCGGGAGACTACGAGCGCTATTTCGAGCGGGGAGGGCAACGCTATCACCATCTCCTGGACCCGAAGACCGGCCGGCCGGCGAGGGATTGCCAAAGCGTGACGGTCGTGACGGCAGAGGGAAGCCGCGCCGATGCCCTGGCCACCGGCCTCTTCGTCCTGGGTCCTGAACGGGCAAAAGCCCTCCTCCGCAGGCTGCCGGGGGTGGAGGCGATCCTGATGGACGCCCAGGGAAAGGCCTGGGTCACGCCGGGTCTCGAGGGAGCCATCGAGGGGTTCGCGCCCTAGCGGAAAAAGAAACGTTGGAGGTTGGAGGCTCGAGGCTCTAGCCTCAAACCGCTCGTCTCAAACCTGGATGATGCTCATGAGCATTCGACAAACGTTGAAGCTGACGACCGGGGGCGATCTGGTCCTTCTCCTTGCGATGGTGGCCCTGACGGTCGGCGGCCTCTGGAGTCTCGGGTGGAGCTCTCCTCACGGAGCCCTCGCCGTGATCGAGGTGGAGGGGTCTCCCCGGGAGCACCTCTCCCTCCGGGTCGATCGGGTGCTCTCCATCCACACGGAGCGGGGGACCAATATCGTGGAAATCCGGGACGGCCGGATCCGGATGGTTGACGCCTCCTGCCCCAACCGGGTCTGCGTCACGCAAGGGTGGATCCGGCACCGGTGGGAGGAGATCGTCTGCCTGCCCCACCGCGTGACGATCCGGATCCGCGGCCTCGAAGAGGAGTACGATGCCATCACCCGTTGAATCCCCCGGAGACGCGAGCGCCCTCTCCCGGGAGACGCTCGTCCCGCTGGCCGCCCTGACGGCCATCGCCGTCGTGGTCCATTCGGCCGAGCAGATCCTCCCGGCGCCGCTCCCCGGCGTCCGGCTGGGCCTGGCCAACATCCTCACCCTCTGCGCCCTGGACCTCTTCGGCCTGCGGGCCGCGCTGATCCTGACCGTGAATCGGGTCCTCCTGGGTTCCCTCCTGTCGGGAACGTTCCTCGGTCCGGCGTTCCTGCTGAGCGGCGCCGGCGGCATCGCGAGCGTCCTGGCCATGGGGTTGCTTTATCAAATCCGGACTCCCGGAGGGCGGCGCCCCTTCAGCCTGGTGGGACTCAGTCTCACGGGCGCGTTTGTGCATAATCTGGCTCAGCTCAGCGTCGTCCATCTCCTCTTTGTCCGCCATCCCGAGGTTTTCTTCCTCCTCCCGCTGATGGCCGGCGCGGCGGCGGCGACCGGCCTCTTCAACGGCCTGGTCGCCCTCCCCCTTGCCGCGCATCTCCGCCTCCTCCTCGCAAAGCCCGTCGGCAGTTGACAACACAAAACCGCTGTGCCTATAATTTTCTTACGCGCAGGTGTTGACAGACAAGCAGGGTCTCGGGGGCCGTATAGCCGGCAGAGGATGCGGTCCTTTTTTATCCTTCGAGAGGGGGCGTTGCAGATTCGGGTGAACGGCGCGGCCCGCGCGTTCGCGGAACCGTTGAGCGTGGCTCAGCTCTTAGAAGCATGCGGGATCAACGCCCTGCGGGTCGCCGTGGAGGTCAACCGCCGGATCGTCCCCCGCGCGGCCTTCGGGGACACCATCCTCGCCGAGGGCGACCAGGTGGAGATCGTCCAGTTCATGGGAGGAGGACAGCCTGAGAGCAGTGCAAAAGGCAAAATGCAAAAGTCAAAATGAAAAATTTGCAATTTGCAATTTGCAATTTGAAATGACATCTCGCAGGGGGACATACCGTAATGGACAACGATAAGCTTGTAATCGCGGGGATTGAGTTTAAGTCCCGCCTCTGGATCGGCACGGGGAAATACGCCTCTTTCGAGGAGACGCGCCGTGCGGTGGAGGCCTCGGGGGCGGATGTGGTGACCGTGGCCGTACGCCGGGTGAACATCACCGACCGGACGAAGGAGAACCTGCTGGATGTCCTCGATCCCAAGGTCTACAAGATCCTGCCGAATACCGCCGGGTGCTACACGGCGGAGGACGCCATCCGCACGGCGCGCCTCGCGCGGGAGGCCGGCGTCTCCGACATGGTCAAGCTGGAGGTCATCGGAGACCCCAAGACGCTCTTTCCCGACAACGAAGGCTTGCTGGAGGCGACCCGTGCGCTGGTGGGTGAGGGGTTTCTCGTCTTTCCCTACACCAACGACGACCCGATCATGGCACGCAAACTGGAGGACGCGGGAGCCGTGGCCGTGATGCCCCTGGCCGCCCCCATCGGGTCCGGGCTAGGCATCCGGAACCCTTACAACCTCCGGATTATTCTGGAAACAGTCAAGGTCCCCGTCATCGTCGATGCCGGCGTGGGCACGGCCTCCGACGCCGCCGTCGCCATGGAGCTCGGCTGCGAGGCGGTGTTGATGAACACCGGCATCGCGGGGGCGAAACACCCGATCCTGATGGCCGAGGCGATGAAACATGCCATATGGGCCGGGCGGATGGCCTACCGGGCGGGGAGGATTCCCCGGAAGCTCTATGCCACGGCCTCCAGCCCCCTGGAAGGGTTGATCGAATGACGACGCCATATTCTTCAAGAATCCCTCCCCGCGTACCGAGAGAATACACAGGGGGAGATGGGGCGCACGGTTGACTTCTCACTCTACCTGATCACCGACCGGCGGGTGAATCCCTCCCGAGGGTTGTTGGAAGGCGTGGAAGCGGCCCTGCAAGGCGGCGTCCGGGCCGTCCAGCTCCGCGAGAAGGATCTCCCGACGCGGGACCTCCTGGATCTGGCCCGGCAAGCGCGGGCGCTCACGGCCCGTTACGGGGCCCGCCTGTTCGTGAACGATCGGGTCGACATCGCGCTGGCCGTGGAGGCCGACGGGGCGCATCTCCCGCAAGCGGGGCTGCCGGTGCAGGCGGTCCGGCGCCTCGTGCCCGAGGGATTCCTCCTCGGCGTCTCGACCCACCACCTCGCCGAGGTGCGGGAAGCCGCCGAGGGCGGCGCCGACTTCGCCACGTTCGGCCCGGTGTATCACACTCCGTCGAAGGCGGCCTACGGCGCACCCGTAGGCGTCGACACGCTGCGGGATGCTTGCGCGAGCGTGGACCTGCCCCTCTTCGCCCTCGGCGGCGTGACGGCCGAGCGGCTGCCGGAGATTCTCGAAGCAGGAGCGCGGGGCATTGCATGCATCGGGGCGATTCTCGGAGCGCCGGATCCCAAAGGAGCGGCGATGGAATTGGTGGAAGGGCTGAAGATCCGTGACTCCTTACAACTCCCATGAGAAGGATCACACTGCGCGCGGAGGAATCCAGGCCTGCTCAAGGATGGTCCGAAGCAAAAGAAGGTGATCGTTGTCGAAGTTTTTGTGGAAATCGACGGAGCCAATGGTATAATGGTAATCAAGCCTAAGCGGCGGCCCCCGGGTTGTTCGCTGGAAGGGAGCAGCCATGAATGAGTCGAAGAAAGGATCGGGGAGACTCAACCCCTTTAAGAACACGGCCAAGAAGTTGTCCGACCAGCTCTCGCCCGGCAAACTCAAACAGGCGGAAGACTACGAGCTGGAGATCGAGGAACTCCAGCACCAGATCCGCCTGCTCGAAGAGGAAGCCTTCCAACTGCGCCAGTCCCGGCGCCATCTCGACCAGGCCTACCAT
>JACRHK010000163.1 GCA_016217625.1 Nitrospirota bacterium | reverse complement strand
TCGTAAGCCTCTCATGTTTTGCTCTTGCCGTATTTATTGGGTATATGACTCGGCCTATATAACTTCTCGCCAGCCCGTAACTTACTAAGGGACCCGCATCAGTAGGAAAACAGGGGGCAAAACTGGAGGTTGGATCTTTTGCTTTGACAATCATTCGGGTTTCTTTAGTTGTTGATTATTCCGACGATCTCGCCAAGTAATCACATTTTGGCGTTTCGGGAATTCTCGAAATCTCAAAGCGGCTAGCTCTCATGTAATCAAGGTAAAGTCCATGCATTCACGCATGGACATGCGCTCGTTTCGATCGCTCATGGGGTGAATAACTCTTACAGGGGGTGGACGGACGCGGGATAGCCAAGATTATCGATCTGCCAGGGGTTCTTGCCTACGTCCAGACCCCGGAGGAAACAAGGTCAGGATTCAAGTGCTTGCCCTAGTGCTTGAAAACTACTCCGGTTGTTCCGTCAGGCGACCGGAGGCGATCATCTTTTCTTTCCAGGCCTCGAGGGCTTCGGGACGGGCCTTGACGAGATCGTCGCCGAAGAGGATGCTCTTCAGCCAGGCGTAGCCCAGCTTCAGCAGGGCGACGTCGTCCGTCCGGATTTGCTCCCGCGTCTCTTCGTCCACGGCGAACTTCTTTAAAAAACTGCTCTCCAGAACGAACCGCCGGAACCGTTCGATGTTCGTGCTCGCGAGGAAAAACATTTGCTTCGCCTCGTCGCTTAAGGAGGCGCTGGGACCCATGGACTGCACCCGCATGATGATCTCCACCCAGCCCCGGTTCTGCTCGTCGTACCAATCGGCCTGCTGGTCCTTCCGCCACTCCGCCACGGTCCATTCCTTCGGCTCCTCGTGGCCGAGGCAGTGGGGCTCCTTGACGAGGAAGTAGAACTCGTCTTTTCCCTCCATTCCCTTTTCCTTGAAGATCCCCAAGCCCAGGGGGTAGTAGCGACAGATGACGGGGCGGTCTTCGTAGACGCTGCACCCTTCCGGCGTCAGAAACGCGCAGCGGTTCCCCTCCTCGGGAAGCGTCCGGAGCTTGGCGACGGGAAGGCCGGTCTTCTCCTGATGGTCGGGGAGCGCGTGCAGAAGGAGGAACTCGTCGGCGGTCAGCCCCAGCCGCGTCTTCAGCCGGAGGATGTCGTACGGCGTCAGCAGGATGTTCGTGTCGCGGCAGCACTTCGTGAAGCAAGACACGCCCTTGTGGCAGGCGAACCGCAGGGGGCTCTCCGGGGTGAGTTTTGTGGGGACAATGGGGCTGGACATCTTAGGTCTTCAATGCAAATTGCAAAATGAAAATTTCAAAATGCAAAATGTGCAATGCACTCATGCCTGGTTTTCATTCATGTTGTCCTATGTATTTCGCATTCGGCATTCTGCATTCGGCATTCTGCATTTGTTACGCGCTTTCGGCCTGCTTCTCGTAAATGAGGATGGGGTGCGCGCCGTTGAGGATGACCTCCTCGTTGATGACGCACTCCTTGACGGTGGACTGGGAGGGAAGCTCGTACATGAGGTCGAGCATGATGTGCTCGAGGATCGCCCGGAGCCCCCGCGCCCCTGCCTGCCGCCTGATGGCGCTGCGAGCGACGGCCGTGAGCGCGGCGTCGGTAAACTTCAGTTTGACCCCTTCGAACGCCATGAGTTTCTGATACTGCTTGATGAGGGCGTTCTTGGGCTCCGTGAGGATCTGGACGAGGGCCCGTTCGTCCAACTCCTCCAGCGTGGCGACTACCGGGAGCCGGCCGACGAATTCTGGGATCAGCCCGTATTTGAGCAGGTCTTCCGGCTGGACCTCGGAGAGGATCGCCCCGAGCTTTTTCTCCAGCCGGCTCTCGATGTGGGCGCCGAAGCCCATCGCCTTCTTTCCGATCCGCTGCTCGATGATTTTCTCCAGCCCCACGAAGGCCCCCCCGCAGAGGAAGAGGATGTTGGTCGTGTTGACCTGCACGAACTCCTGGTGGGGGTGCTTCCGGCCGCCCTGGGGCGGGACGCTCGCCACGGTCCCCTCGATGATCTTCAGCAGCGCCTGCTGGACCCCTTCACCCGAGACGTCGCGGGTGATGGAGGGGTTCTCCGTCTTGCGGCTGATCTTGTCGATCTCGTCGATGTAGATGATCCCTCGCTGCGCCCGCTCCACGTCGTAGTCGGCCGCCTGCAGGAGCTTGAGCACGATGTTCTCCACGTCCTCCCCCACGTAGCCGGCCTCGGTGAGCGTGGTGGCGTCGGCGATAGTGAAGGGGACGTCGAGGATGCGGGCGAGGGTCTGGGCGAGCAGGGTCTTCCCCGTGCCGGTCGGGCCGATGAGCAGGATGTTGGACTTCTGGAGCTCCACGTCGTCCAGCCCGACAGTGGCGAAGATCCGCTTGTAGTGGTTGTGGACCGCGACGGAGAGGATCTTCTTGGCGCGCGCCTGGCCGACCACGTAGTCGTCCAGGATGCGTTTAATCTCTGCCGGCTTGGGGAGCCGGGGCAGCCCCCGGGTCTCCCCCTCTTCCCACTCCTCGGCGATGATGTCGTTACAGAGATCGATGCACTCGTTGCAGATGTAGACGGTGGGCCCCGCGATGAGCTTCTTCACCTCCTCCTGGCTCTTGCCGCAGAAGGAGCACCGCAGGACCGGCACTTCCTCGGATCGCTTAGACATCTCCCCTCCCGTCGTTTGCCCGTTACACCTTGGCCCTTGCCCGGATGGTGATCACCTCGTCAATCAATCCATACTCCCGGGCTTGATCGCCCGACATGAAGAAATCCCGCTCCGTGTCCGACCGTATCCGGTCCAGCGGCTGCCCCGTGTGCTTGGCCAGGATTTCGTTAAGCGCCTCCCGCATCCGGAGGATCTCCTTGGCCTGGATCTCCACGTCCGTCGCTTGGCCTTGGAACCCCCCCATCGGCTGGTGGATCATGATGCGGGAGTTGGGGAGGCTGTAGCGCTTCCCCTTTGTGCCGGCCGCCAGGAGCACCGCCCCCATGCTGGTCGCCTGCCCCAGGCAGATGGTGGAGACGGGGGACTTGATGTAGTTGATCGTGTCGTAGATCGCGAGCCCCGAGGTGACCAATCCGCCGGGGCAGTTGACGTACAGGTGGATGTCCTTGTCGGGGTCTTCCGCTTCAAGGAACAAGAGCTGGGCGATGACCGTGTTGGCCACGTGGTCGTCTACCGGGGTGCCGATGAAGAGGATCCGGTCCTTCAACAAGCGCGA
>JACRHK010000160.1 GCA_016217625.1 Nitrospirota bacterium | reverse complement strand
GCGTTCAATCCGCCCAGGCTGAAACGCCGCGCGATCAACGCCGAGGGCCTGTGAAAAGAGTTCCGCAGGATCGACTCCCGATGGGCGAGAGGATACTCCCGGCCGAACCGCGCGACGTCGAAGCGGCCGTCGGGCTCAAGCCACCGGTGGATGTCTTCCAACCGGTTGACGCCTAGGCCGGCCGCGAGCAGCACGCCGAAGCGTTCGCGGCCCATCGTGGCGTCCTCGAGTCCTGCCTTTGCGGCAGGCAGGCCCGCGTCCCGCAGGGCGGATTGGGCCGCGCATAAGGCAAATAAGGTGCGGCGCTCCCCTTCGCGCTCCGCCTCTTCAGGGAAGGCGTTGGCGATCCGTTTCCAGTCCGCATCCGCCACCGCTCCCACGGCCGGGACAGGGGCGTGGGCGGACTCGGCAGCGGAGGGCGCGGTAATCCCGGATGTTCCCGCCAGGGCCTTTGTCCAGTTCTCCTCGAGGTCCAGGCCCAGGGAGGTGACCACTCCGAGACCGGTCACCACGACGCGTCTAGGATACGACATGATCACTCCACCCGCTATAATAGCGGAAACGTTTCGCGAGTTCAGCCGGATCCACCTTGTGGAAATGGCCGTAGATGATCCGGTCGATCGACGCGATGACCTCGCCGTCCGCCTCCATCCAGGCCCTGCCCAGGGAGTCCCTCCTCGAGGTGGAGACGATCTCCCCGTGGATGCGCGCCTGGAGGCCCGGCCTCAATCTGGGGGAGACCGTGACCCCTTCAAGGAGCGACATGATGGCGGAGAGCTTGAAATCGTGGGAGAGGATGATCAGCCACCCCAAGAGCTGCGCCATCGCCTCGATGTAGATGACCCCGGGGATCAGGGCGACCTTGCTGAAATGGCCCCTGAGGAACTCCTCGGAGAGGGCGAAGGTCTTGACCCCGTCTATCGACCGGGCCTTCTCCACCCGGGTCACGCTGTCATAGAATAAGAACCGCACGTAAAATTCTCCTCTTAGGCCCTTCGACTCCGGCCACGGCCAAGGCCGTGGGTCTCGCTCAGGGTGTCGCCCCGACGAGGCGTTTAGCAGATGGTGCCACGGGCTTGCCTGTGGGGCTCCACTTTCTCGAGGAGGAGGCTCACGCACTGCCCCTCCTGATTCCGGCAGTTCACCAACACCTTCTCGATCCGCGTCTTCGTCGGTTCCCGTCTGATGTACGGCAATCCGAGGTCGCCCGCTTCTTCGGCAAGAGGAAGGGTAGGGGGGATGATGCCCTCCCGGATCATCTCCGCTCCGATCAGCGCGTCCACGGCGGGAGCGCCGGCAAGCAGGTGTCCCAGGGCCCCCTTTGAGCCGTAGACGCGGATCCGGTTGAGGCACGCAGCGAACATCTGCCGGATCGCGTCCATCTCGTTCTGATCGCCCCGCACGGTTCCGTCGCCGTGGGCGATAACGACATCGATCGCTTCGGGGGCCAGGTCTGCGGAGTGGAGGGCGTCCCGCATCGCCCTCGCGATGGCCGAGGCGGTCGGACCCTCTCCCTCTCCTTCTGATTCGAATGCGAACCCGTATCCCGAGATCATGGCCGGGTAGGAAGCACCCCGCGCGTCCGCATGGCTCCGCAGCTCAAGCGCGGCCATCCCGCATCCTTCTCCCAAGATCGTCCCGTTGCGCTTGGAAGAGAAGGGGCGGCACGGCGTGGAATCCCGCTGCGTCTCGACGGAGAGCATCCCCTGCAGCAGGCCTCTGGCCAGGGAGTGCGGAGAGACCGGCTCGCTGACGCCTCCCGCAAGGACGACCCTGGCCTTCCGCTCATGCAGCGTGCGGACCCCTTCAATGAGGGCCTGGGCGCCGGAGTCGGCGTGCGGGGAAAAGACGGTGTTCTCGCCGCGGAGGTTCCACTGCGTCGCGACCAGACAGAAGCTGATGTTATTCAGCATCGATAAGGGCCATAGGGGATGGATCTCCCGATACCCCTTGGAGTAGAACTGTTCCAGATCCAGGGATCCTCCGGTATCCAGGGAGGATTGGACGGCCGAGGAGAGGTCCTCCACCCGGTAGTCAACCATCCCCATCCCGACGAAGAACCCGATCGCCTCGCCCGGGATTGCAGCCTGCTCCAGGTTGGAGTGACGAATAGCCTCCCTTGTGGCGTGGTGCAGCAGGTGGGAGTGGAGGCCCGTCAAGCGGGGCCAGCGCGGGTAGAGGTCGTCCTGCTCGGGGTCGAGCCGCGTCTGGGCGGCCGCGCGGCAGGGGAACCCCCCGGCGTCGAACCCTTCAATCGGCCGGATGCCGCACGCCCCGTCCAGCAGCGCCTTCCAGGTCTCCGCGACGCTCAAGCCCAGGGCGGAGACCATCCCGGCTCCGGTGATCACCACGGGGTCATCCCGGTTGAGCGAAGGGCGGGGCTGGTCCATGGCGCGCAACCCTCACCCCTCCCAGGCGCCGAGGCAGAGACAGGCGTTCTGCCCGCCAAACCCGAAGGAGTTCGAGAGGACGATCCGGTGCGTCAGCGGCCTCGCCGCGTTGGGGACGTAGTCGAGATCGCACTTGGGATCGGGGAATTCATAGTTGATCGTGGGCAGAAGGAGCGAGCGGCTCATCCCCATCAGCGTGAGGATGCACTCGATGGCGCCTGCGGCCGCGATAGTGTGGCCGATCATCGATTTGTTGGAACTGACGGGGACCTCGCGCGCGCGCCCTCCGAAGACCTCCTTGACGGCGAGGGTCTCGGCGAGGTCGTTCTGCTGGGTCGAGGTGCCGTGGGCGTTGATGTAGTCGATCTCCCGGGGCGTCAACCCCGCGTCATCGAGGGCGGCCTTCATGGCGAGGATCGCCCCCTCTCCCCGGGGGTGCGTGTCGGTGATGCGATAGGCGTCGGCCGAGTCGCCGTAGCCCAGGACCTCGCCCAGGATGGACACACCCCTGGCGCGCGCGTGGTCCAGCGCCTCGAGAACGACTATACCGGCCCCCTCGGACATGACAAACCCGTTCCGCTTGCGGTCGAAGGGCCTCGACGCCTTCTCGGGGGCCGTGTACCGTTCGGCCAGGGCCTTGATGAGGACGAACCCGACGAAGCCTGAGAAAGTCAGGGTCGCCTCGCAGCCGCCCGCGATCATCACGTCGCAGCGTCCTTCCCGGATGATCCGGCACGCCTCTCCGATGGCCTGTGCGCCGGCCGCGCAGGCCGAGACGATGGAGAGGGTGCTCCCCCGGCATGCGAACAGATGAGCGAGGAGGGTCATGGCCACGTCCGGTTTCCTGCGGAAGAATTGCAGGTAGGCGTACCCCCCCTCGTCATGAAGCCCCTTGAGGTCCCAGCGGCCGTTGCTGTCGTAGAAGCGGTGGAGGAAGCGCATCTCTTCCACGGTCGGGTTGTCGCCGTGGGACCCCAGCGCGACCCCGATCCGATCTCGGTGGCCGACCGCATCGAGCTGCGCCTGCCTGGCGGCCTCTGTTGCGGCAACAACCGCGAGTTGCGCTCCACGGGACGCGAACTTCTCCAGCCTCCGGGCCTTGGCGTCGGCGAATCCGGTCAGCCACGCGTCGTCCACCTCGCCCCCGATGCGGCAAGGGAGCCCGCTGGTGTCGAAGCGGGTCAGATAGCCGATGCCCGACTCTCCCCGCGACGCTCTTTCGAAAGTTGCTTCGGCCGTTCGGCCCAGGGGCGTGACCATGCCATACCCCGTGACCACGACCCGGCGTCTGGAACTTCTCAGGGACACGGCGGGGTCAGGAGGCGAAGATCCGCTGCTCTTCCTGGACGCGTTTGAGCCACTGCCTGATCAGCTCGTCGCCGTTGGTGAACGCGGCGGTGGACCCGCAGGAGCCGCATCGGATCCGGGCGCCGTCCTCGGTTTTCCAGGCGGCCTGGCCGCAGGAGGGGCAGCACTCCGGCAGGGTGTCGAGGAGGTCCAGGACGTTGTTGGCCAACGACTGCACGGTGATGAGCGCGGGCACCTCGTCCATCTCCATCCCCGCCTTCAACTCGGAGAGGTGATCGCCCAACCGGATCTTGAGAAGCCGGACCGCCGGCTCGGTGAGCTGGTTGTTCGCATCGACGGCGGACCCCTCGCCGAACGCCTCCTCGACGTGCTCCAGGAGAAAGTGCCGGGCCATCTTGATCCCGAAGGCCTGTTCCAACCGGTAGTTCATGTCCAGGAAATCCAGCGATTCGGCGCCCAGCTCCTTGATCAGGGAGCTGGACGGGGTCATCGTCTGCTCCTCGATCCGGAGCGTCTCCGCGACGCAGCGTTTGACCACCTCGATGACGGTCTGTTCTGAAATGAAACCCTGCTTCATTCCCTCTCCTTACGGCTCATGGTTTTCGGAATCGGCCGGTACAGCCGGTTGCTCAGGCCCCGATCGACGACCAGCATCTGGCCCCGGATGCCCCTGCTCTGCGGACTACAGAGGAAGAGGGCCACGTCGGCGATCTCCTCGGGGTCCACGAACAGATCGTCCGGCATCAGGTCGATCTCCTCCCAGTATTGCCTGAGGACCTTGAGGGAGTCGGTCTTCACGATCCCCGCGCAGATTCCATTCACGGCAATACGGCGGTCCCACAGGCTCTCCCCCAGGTCCCGGACGACGGACTCCATGGCGGCCTTCATGCTCCCCAGGGGGTAGGCCGGGTTGTAGAAGCGGCTCCCCAGGCTGGAGATGAAGACCACGGTTCCCCCGCTCGCTTCCAGGAGGGGGAGCGCCTCCTGGACGCAGAAGATGTTGCCGAAGTAGTTCGTCTCGACGAGCTGTCGCAGCTCCCGCTCCAGGAGCCGCTCGATCGGCTTGAAGGGGGCCCTTGCGGCATTCAGGATCAGGAAATCGAGGCGCTCGATCCGCTCCCGGACTGCCTGGAGCAGAGACCGGACGGCTTCTTTCGAGGCGATATTCGCCTGGATCGCGGTTGCGCGGCGCCCCATTCCCGCGATCTCCTGACAAAGCGCTTCCGCAGCCGCCTGGGAAGAGCCTCCGGCCTTGCGGTAGTTGACGACGACCTCCGCGCCGGCCCGGGCGAACCGGAGGGCGATGCTCCGGCCGATGCCGCGGGAGCTGCCGGTGACCAGCGCCACCTTACCCTGGAAGGCCGAATGCTCCGACGAGCGCGTCTGCTCCAACCCCTTCTCTCTCCCTCCGGGAAGAAAACCTCTTTATCTTAAAGGGAACCACCTGGAAAGTCAACAGTTTCTGCGCCCTTTGTCAACCCAATTTAGAAATGTCCTATTCCTACCAAGGTAGAAATGTCCGGTTTGGGGTGATCGGTACGCGCCGGTTGTGGCCGACCCCGCCAAGGATGATCCGGTGCCGGCTTCACCGGGGGCTTGTTCAAACGGATTTT
>JACRHK010000159.1 GCA_016217625.1 Nitrospirota bacterium | reverse complement strand
TGTCCGAGCGCCTGTATCTGGAATCCCGTCTGCGCCAGGCCCTGGAGCGGGAGGAGTTCTGCCTCCACTACCAGCCCCGGGTGGACCTCCGCACCGGCCGCATGACAGGGATGGAGGCCTTGCTCCGCTGGGCGCGGCCCGAAACGGGAACCGTGTCACCCGCGGAGTTTATCCCGCTTCTTGAGGAGACCGGCCTGATTGTCCCGGTGGGGGAGTGGGTCCTGCGCGCCGCCTGCGCCCAAAACAGGGCGTGGCACGAGGCAGGCATCCCTCCCATCCCCGTGGCCGTCAATCTCTCGGCGCGGCAGTTCAAACAACAAGAGTTCGCCGAGCGCGTCACCAAGGTCATCGAGGAGACCCGTCTCGACCCCAAGTACCTGGAGCTGGAGCTGACCGAGAGCCTCCTCATGGAACACGCGGAAGAGACCCTCGCCTTACTACGCCGCTTGAATGAGAGGGGGATCCGGCTGATGATCGACGATTTCGGCACGGGGTATTCCTCGCTGAGCTACCTGAAGCGGCTGCCCGTCCATGCGCTGAAGATCGACCGATCGTTTGTCCGGGATCTGACAATGGACCCCGACGACGCCGCCATTGCCCGGACCATCATCGCCATGGCGCAGAGCCTCAAGCTGCTGGTGGTGGCGGAAGGCGTGGAGACGGAGGGGCAACTGGCCTTCCTGAGCAAGCATCGGTGCGACGAGATGCAGGGGTATCTCTTCAGCCCGCCCCTGCCTGTTGCGGAGGCCACCCGGCTCTTGCTCGAGGGCCGCTCGCTCCAGGTGGAGGCGTTCGAGGAACACAAGGCCGATCGCACGTTGCTCATTGTGGACGATGAAGACACCATCCGCGCCTTGCTCGTCCAGGTGTTAAGCGGCGACGGCTACCGCATCCTGGACACAGGGAAACCCCGGGAAGCGTTCGAGCTGATGGCCCGCCACGACGTGGGCGTGATCCTGGCCGATCACCAGATGCCGGGGATGACGGGGATCGATCTGCTCAGCCGTGTGAGAGATCTCCATCCGCAGGCGGTGCGCATCGTGTTGACCGCCCACACGGATCTGCGGACGGTTTTGGATGCCATCAACAAGGGATGGGTCTACAAGTACTTCACGAAGCCCTGGGAGAACGATCAGTTGCGCGCGCAGATCCGGGAAGCCTTCCAGCGGTTCGAGCAGACCGTACAGGAAGCGGGAGCCGTCCGGATCTAGTTCTCCTTTTATTCCCTCCCCCCATCCAGGGGGGAGGAACGAGGAGGGGGGACAATCTCAGGCGGCATCGGGCCTGAAACTCCCCTCTCCCTAACAGGGAGAGGGGAAAGGGTGAGTGTTGATCGCCTCGGCTGAAATCCTCACCCCCAGCCCTCTCCTTTTCAAGGAGAGGGGGGAAAGACCCGCGGGTCCGGCTGGCGGGGCGGGCGGCACCACCCGCGAATGGCATAATAGCGAAGACGTTCGTCTTAGTCCGCGTGATGGATTCGGATCAGGGAGAGCCGGCCGGACCGGCGCAGGACGCCGGCGGCCGCCTCCGCCTCCGGGCCGCTCCCTACATAGAGGTCCACACGCCCAGGCCCTTTGATCGCAGCCCCCGTATCTTGCAGCAGGACGATCTGTCTGAAGGGGCGCCAGCCGGTGACACGCCCTCCTTCTACGACGGGGATTTCCGTTACAAGGAGCGCGAGGCTCCCCAGGGGGTAAAGCTCAGGATCCACGGCCACCGACCGCCCCGGCGTCAGGACCGCCCCCAGGCTCCCCGTCGGCCCGTCCTGCTCCGTCAACTGGAAAAAGATGTACCGTTCGTTCCGCCAGAGCAGGCGATCGCGTTCTTCGGGATGCCGCGCGAGGTACGCCCGAATGGCCGGGAGCGTGGTCTCTTCCAGGGTCATCCACCCCTCCTCGACGAGGACGCGGCCCACGCTGGTATAGGGCCGGCCGTTGCTGCCGGCATAGGCCACGCGCACGGTGCGGTCGTCCGGGAGGCGGAGCCGTCCGGAGCCCTGCACGTGGAGGAGATAGGCTTCGAAGGGGTCGGCCAGCCAGGCGAGTTCCAGTCCCTTTCCCTTGAGCGCGCCTTCGCCGTCAATGGCTTCCCGCGTGTGATACGGCTCCCCGGTTCGCAGTTCGGGAGATGGCGCATACAGGGGATATTGAAACGGGCCCTCTTGTCTAAGGCTTCCCTCCAGGACCGGCTCGTAGTCGCCCGTGACCAGCACTTCGCGGGGTTCCTCCAGGAAGAAACCGGTTGCCGGGGGGGTCCAGGCCGTGTCCCCCGCCGTCCCTATGATCTCTTGGAAAGCCAGCAGCTCGGCAAGCTGGGGTTCCGATCCCGGCCGCTTCCGCAGGGCCTCGATGGTGTGGTGAAGCGCCTCCTCCAGCGCCGCCTGCTCTCCTTCAGCGATGGGGGGAGGGGGCGCTGGAATCCTTCGCGCAAGGGGTTCCTCTGTGGAGGCGCAACCTCCGAGCAGGGACAGGAGGAACACCACCGGCAGCACGGCAGCGGGCATGGCGCTATTGTAGCAGGGCGGGCCTCCAGGCGGAAGGACCAATAAAAAAGGGGGGAATCGCTTCCCCCCTTTGATTGTCGCGCGCAGTCGAAAGGCTTCTCTTATCCCCGCACGCCGCTCCAGACCTTGCTGGGATCCGGCTCCTTGTCGGGGTGGAGCTTCCGCGCCTTTTCCAGCAACTGCTCGACCGGCTCAGGGTGGTTCTCATCGGGGATGCAGCAGTTATCGACCGGGCAGACCTCCGCGCACATGGGGGCGTCGTGGAACCCGACGCACTCCGTGCACTTGTCCGGGTCGATCACATACACATCCCCTTCGCTGATGGCTTCATTGGGGCATTCGGGAACGCAGGCGTCGCAGGCGACACACTCTTCGGTGATCTTTATCGACATATCTCCTCCTCAAACCGGTGAGATGGGGTTGCCGCGCTGTTGACGTTCGGCCCCTTCGACGGGGCTCAGGGCAGGCCCCTTCGCCACCGCACTCAGCCGCGACCCGCCTGAGGCGGGGGGCCGACTGTGGTGCCGTACTCTATCCGAATCCAAATTCCGAGTCAACTGAATTTTTCTTATCGGCCTATTTGCGGAGGCCGTTCTTCACCAGTCCGATGAACTCCTCCCGGGTCTTCTGGTCGCTCTGAAACACCCCCAGCATCGAGCTGGTCACGGCCAGCGCGTTCTGTTTTTCCACTCCCCGCATCATCATGCAGAGATGCTGGGCTTCCATCACCACGGCCACCCCCTGCGGCTGGATTGCCTCCGCAATGGCCTCGGCGATCTGGCAGGTCAGCCGCTCCTGCACCTGGAGGCGCCGGCTGAAGACCTCCACCAGGCGAGGGATCTTGCTGAGGCCGATGACCTGCCCATCGGGGATGTAGGCCACATGACACCGCCCGAAGAAGGGGAGGAGATGGTGCTCGCAGAGGCTGAAGAAGTCGATGTCCCTCACGATGATCATCTCTTGATACTTGATCGGGTAGAGGGCGTCGTTGAGGACCTGCTTCGGGTCCTGCAGGTACCCCTCGGTGAAGAAGGCCAGCGCTTTCTCGACCCGCTCCGGGGTCTTCTCGAGCCCTTCGCGCCGGGGGTCTTCTCCCAGCAGGAGGAGGATTTCCGCAATCAGATCCCGAAGCCGTTTTTCCTTTCCGCCCAAGGCGGATTTTATCGTCAGCAGATGTTCCATGGCGATCGTCTCCCCGGTGTTATCCGTAGTATTCAAACAGGTTGTCCCGCGTCTCCCGGAGCCGGAGCCCGTGGAGTAGCCCCGGGGGCAGCACGCGGCAGAGGCGGTCCCAGATCGTCCGGACAATCACCTCGGCCGTCGTGTTGCGCCCGCGGAACTCTTCAAGGTCGTTCAGGTGCCGATGATCGTATCGTTCAACCACGGTCTCTCGGAGCAGCCGGTCCAGCTCGGCCAGGTCGCACACCATTCCCGTGGCCTCCTGGACCGGCCCGGCCAGGATCACCTCGAGGCGATAATCGTGGCCGTGGCCGTGGAGGTTATTGCATTTGCCGAAGACCCGCCGGTTCTCCTCCTCCGTGAGATCGGGGGCATGAAGCCGGTGGGGGGCGGAGAAGGCGCAAGCCCTGGTCAGATAGACGTTCCCGTTCGCGGCCGGCATCCCTTCCTCCTCGTCTCGCGCCTCGGCCGAGACCGCTTCGCCTTCCGAGAGGCAGACCCTATGGAGCCGCGCCCCCCGGACCCCCGCCTGCCGATCTCCGGTGGGCAGGCGACGGGCCAGCTCCGCCCGGAGCGCGCGGACCAGCTCCTCCGTCGTGGGAATCCGCTCGGCGAAGAACGGGGTGTCCCGATTCAGGTTCTTGTGATCGACCAAGTCGTGGACCTCCCGAAGCGCCGCCTTCAGGTCGGCCATGTTGACCACCATCCCCGTCCGATCGTCCACCTTGCCGGCGATCGTCGCCTCCAAGAGGTAGTTGTGGCCGTGCAAGTCCACGCAGCGGTCGAAGGTCGCGCGGTTCCGCGCCTCGTCCCAGGCCGGGTTGCGATAGTAGTGCGCGGCGGAGAACTCGATCCGCCGCGTGAGATAGACCTCCCCTTTCACCCCGTTCCTCCCAGGAAGCCCCCGCCTTCAGGCCCCGATAGAAGCGCAGCTTCCCACGGGGCAGGCCGGGGAGGAAGGGAGGATTTAAAAGTGCTTCCTTGGAAGAAGCCTCGCCATTCATGGCTGGGAGTAACGGGGTTCACAACATTTCTATTATATCGGAAGCCAGTCAGGGCCTGCAAGGGGTTGTTAAGGGGTTGTTATAGAGGACGTTTCTGCTCCTTCTTATTGACAACTCTTCCTTCCTCTCCCTATACTTAGGCGACGATGAGAACCTCCAAGATCATCGCCGACCTGGTCCAGCGCTTCGAAACCCACCGGGACGCCTACCGGAGCCAGGGGTACAACGAGGCGCAGCTCCGCCGGGAGTTCATCGACCCCTTCTTCGAGGCCCTCGGCTGGGACGTCACCAACCGGGCCGGCTACTCCGAGGCGTACAAAGACGTCATCCACGAAGACGCCCTCAAGGTCGGCGGCGCCACCAAGGCCCCCGACTGCTGCTTCCGGATCGGGGGCGTCCGCAAGTTCTTTGTCGAGGTCAAAAAGCCGGCCGTCAACGTGAAAGAAGAGGTCGGCCCCGCCTACCAGCTCCGCCGCTACGCCTGGAGCGCCAAGCTGCCCCTCTCCCTCCTCACCGACTTCGAGGAGTTCGCCGTCTATGACTGCCGCTTCCCGCCCAAGCCCAATGACAAGCCGAGCACCGGCCGCCTCCTCTATTGCACCTATCAGGACTACCTGACCCGCTGGGAGGAGATTGCCGCCGTCTTTGGGAAAGAGGCGGTCCTCAAAGGCTCCTTTGACAAGTACGCGGTCTCGGGAAAAGGGAAACGCGGCACTTCTCAGGTAGATGCGGAGTTCCTCACGGAGATCGAGCAGTGGCGGGAGGCCCTGGCCCGCAACCTGGCCCTCCGGAACCCCGACCTCCCCGTGCGCGACCTCAACTTCGCCGTCCAGCGGACGATCGACCGGATCATCTTCCTCCGGATGTGCGAAGACCGGGGGATTGAGCCCTACGGCCAGCTCCAGGCCCTGCTGAACGGCGAGAACGTCTATGAGCGCCTCCGCTACCTCTACGTCCTGGCCGATGACCGGTATAATTCCGGCCCGTTCCACTTCAAGCCAGAGAAGGGGAGGGCCGAGCCTCCGGATACCTTGACCCCGACGCTCTTCATCGACGATAAGGTCCTCAAAGAGATCCTCCGCCGCCTCTACTACCCCGAAAGCCCCTATGAGTTCTCCGTCCTGAGCGCCGACATCCTGGGGAACGTTTACGAGCAGTTCCTGGGGAAGGTCATCCGCCTGACGGCCGGGCACCGGGCGGTCATCGAGGAGAAGCCGGAGGTCAAGAAGGCGGGCGGCGTCTACTACACGCCGGCCTATATCGTAGAGTACATCGTCAAGCAGACGGTGGGGAAGCTCTGCGAGGGAAAGACGCCCAAGCAGATCGCCAGGCTCCGCATCCTCGACCCCGCCTGCGGCTCCGGCTCCTTCCTCATCGGCGCCTATGCCTGTCTCCTGAACCATCACCGCGACTGGTACGTCAAGGACGGCCCCGGAAAACATACGAAAGAGATCTACCAGGGACCCGGCGGCCAGTGGCTCCTCGCCACGCAGGAGAAGAAGCGGATTCTCTTGAACAACATCTACGGCGTGGACATTGACAGCCAGGCCGTGGAGGTCACGAAGCTCAGCCTGCTCCTCAAGGTCCTGGAGGGGGAGAGCCAGGACACTCTGAGGCGGCAGCTCAGGATGTGGCGGGAGCGGGCGCTTCCCGACCTGGGGAGCAACATCAAATGCGGCAACTCCCTCATCGGCCCTGATTATTACCAGGGCCGGCAGGTCGCGTTGTTCGATGACGAAGAGATCCGGCGGGTCAACCCCTTCGACTGGCACGCCGAGTTTCCCCACATCCTCCCCTCTCGCACTAGAAAGAGCACTCCCTCCCCCTCGATGGGGGAGGGTCAGGGTGGGGGTGGATTTGATGCCGTCATCGGCAATCCGCCATACGTGAGGATTCAAGGCTTCCCAGGCGACCAGATTGAATATTTCACCAAGCGATATAGTTCAGCCACCGGTAACTGCGACCTGTACGTAAGCTTCGTTGAACGTGGTTATGAACTGCTTAATTCGCAGGGGCGCTTCGGATTCATTCTTCCTAACAAGTTTTTCAAAACCGATTACGGGTTCGGACTGCGTAAACTGCTTTCGGTGGCGAAAGTCATCGCCAGCATAGTAAATTTCGGCTCGGATCAGGTCTTCGATGCTACAACCTACACTTGCCTCCTATTCCTGGCGAAACCTGGCAGTTCCTCCCCCTCTGTGTCAATATAGTTGAGACACCTCCCCTATGGTAAATTAGTGTAGAGGGCGGGGAGGAGCAAGATCATGATCACGGAACAAGGCAAAGCAGTCCAGGGAATCAAAGGAGCCCGGAGGGCGACTGAGATTCCCTGG
>JACRHK010000158.1 GCA_016217625.1 Nitrospirota bacterium | reverse complement strand
CGCGAGTTCCGCGTTCTCGATCGGCTTGCTGTCCAGGACCGCCATGAGGCCCAGGGTGCGGCCGGTCGAGTCGCGCAGCGGGGCGCCCATGTAGCATTCGGCCCTCATGTCCACGAGCATCCGGTCCCTGGGGAAAAGCTGCTGGATGCCGCGGGAGTAGGCGCAACCATCCCGCGTAGCGACCACGTTCTCGCAGGGCGTCCCCTCCAGGAGGTATTCCATATTGTCCTGGGTCTCTCCCCGTAAGCAGACAGCCAGCGTCTGGACGCTACCCGGCGCCTTCCCGGTGAGCTTCCCCACCAAGGCATAATCCACGCCGAGCGTCTCGACAAGATGCCGGGCGAGCGAGCGGAAAAAGGCCTCCCCCGTCGCGGCGGAGACCCCTTGGGCCAACCGGCGGAGGGCCTCTTCCCTCTTTCGCAGGGTCTCTTCCGTCGCGCGGTTGTCCTTGAAGTATCGTCCGATAGACACGAGGCCCAACAGGAAGAACCCCGAGATGAGCAGGGCGATCCACTCGGGTAGATCGAAAAATACGCCTTTTCCGGAAGTGAGCTGAGAGACGAACGTGGTGATTCGCCTAGCCGCCATCAGCGTGATCGCCGCGGCGATCAGGATCCAGGCCGTCTTTCGCCCGGTTACGCGGATCAGGCTCAGGGCGTAAACGGCCGCAGTCAGTTGCAGACCGATGGAGAGGAGGAACGCGATAGGAGAAAGCACGCCACTACCCCCTGGTGACCGGGTGATCAAGGCGCCGTGAACCCCGGGTAATCAATGCGATCCGCCTCAGGCGGATTCGGCTAAAGCCCCTGCCTGCGGCAGGCAGGTCGGGATGATATGGTCGGACAGGCTTGCGATCCCTTCGCGTTACCGGCGCTCCAGTTCCATCGCCCTGGCGACCAGTTGGGCGAAATGACAGTTCCCCAGGAGATCCAACAATCGCGCCTGGGCCTCCCCCCAGACCTCGTGCACGGGGCAGGTCTCGTCCTTGGGACACTCTCCGATTCGGATTAGGCACTTGTTCAGGAAGATCGGCCCCTCCATGATTTCGATGATCTCCAGCAGGGTGATCTCCTCGGCGGGTCGCGCAAGAGTAAATCCCCCGCGGACGCCCCGGTGGGAACGGACGATGCCCCGCCGCTGGAGGCTCTGGAGGATCTTTGCCAGGAAGCTGGGGGGGATATCCTGGTATTCGGCGATCTCTCGGATCCCCGTCACTTGATCAGGCGGTTGCATGGCGAGAAACAGCACCGCACGAATGGCATATTCTCCGGCTCGCGTCAGTTGAAACATAAGAAGCAGATTGACCCCGTGAGAAAGAAAGCTCCGTCCCCTGGGCATGGTAATAAATTTATGATAGCACTCGAGCTTTCTAACGGGGTTTACTAGGTCTTATTAATCTGAATATTATATTTTACCCAATAACAACCTAGTGTCAACTGAAATATCTATACACCGGACCGAACCCAAAATGGATAAACACGCAACAGATAGACAACAAACCAGACGCCTGCCACGAAGGCGCAGAGTGTCCCCACCCCCATCAAGGAGAGGGAGACCAGCGCAAGGGGATCCTGCGTGTAGGCCACGCCGAAGACCTTCCGGGGCGCCCCCACCCACCCGGCCCAAAACAAGCCGACGATAAAGAGCAGCATTCCCATGCCGTAGAGGTAGAGCTGCGCGGCTGTCAATCTCGCGGACGAAAGCGCTCGCCGCTCCCTGAGCAGCGCATACGAAAACCCCATCAAAGCCAGGGTGAGGCTGGTAATGACCCCGTGGTAATGAGCGGGGATTCTCAAGTCGTTTTTTAAACCCAAATAGGCGATACCGATGCCCAAGAGGAACAACACCATGGAGAGGAAGAGGGGGGCGTGAGAGAGGGTGAAGAGATCTCCCCTCAGCCGGCGCGCGAGGACGACCAGATGCGCGAGCATGGGGACTCCCAATCCAACGGCATACAAGAGGTCCGTGAACAACCTCTGTGAAGGCGGGTCGGCGACCAGGAACGGCAGCGCGAAGAGCGAGACGGAACAAACGAGCAAGCAGAGATTGGCATACCGGAGCAGGTAGTGCTGCGCCTCGTGGATCTTCGCCAGGAGATACCAGACGGCCGCCAGCACCAACCCATTCAAGAACTGCTGGATGTGGCCGGGGATCCAGAAGAGCCGCTCGTAATAGGTCGCGGGGTCTTGTGCCCCCCCCACCTCCGCTCCCCCCAACTTCAGCATCGCAATCGGAACAGCGCCGATCATGAGCCCCGCCGTCACGACGCTGATGGAGAGAAGCTGTCGAACGGGCGAGCCGGAAAGCAGGGATCGGAGCGCGACAGGGAGGAGCTTCACCACGTTGATCAGAAAAGCCAGAAAGAACAGGGCCAGACCGGAGAGGAAGAGCGGATCGATCAGCACGGGGACATAGTTATTGGGCACCGCGTGGCCCCGCCCCAGCAGGACCGGGGCGAACGCCATGAGGAAGCCGAGGTAGGCCAGGAAGACGGAGACCGGCTCTCTTTTTTCGGCAAACTCGCGGTTCCAGAGCAGGACCGTGAAGGAGGCCAGCCAGAGGACGATGGCGAAATCGACGTGTCCCACAAGGGCGTAGTAGAAATACTCGGGAGGAAAATAGTGATGCCCGAAGGGGGTCCTGCTCATGGCCACGAGGAAGGCGAACCCCCCTCCGGCGCCGAGGGAGAGCACTGCGAGAAGCAACCAAGCCTGAAGCATCGCTTCTATCACCTAGTGTGTGGTGAATGGGTCAATGGGTCAATAAGTAAATGAATCAATACGTCAATAGGTCAATGAGTCGAAATATACTTATTGACTTATTGACTTATTGACTATATCCCCTCACACCTCATCTGGGGACCATATCGACGACCATCGCCATGAAGAGCACGGCGAGGTAGGCGATGGAAAAGAAGAAGAGAAATGCGCCGCGATCGCTCTTCGTGTAGAAATACCGGATCGTCAGCAAGAGGTAGGCGAGGCTCAACACGAACGCGGTCAGGAAGTAAAGCTTGCCGGCGATGCCGTAATAGTACGGCAACAGGCTTAAGGGAAGCAGCGTCGCCGTGTAGAAGAGCGTCTTGACCTTGGTCTCAAACATCCCGTGGGCCACGGGAAGGACGGGGATCCCCGCCCTCCTGTAGTCTTCCACATACTTGACCGCCAGCACCCAGAAATGCGGCGGCTGCCAGATGAACATAATCATGAAGAGGAACATCGCTTCAAGACCCAGCGCCCCCTGCACCGCTGCGCATCCAATCACGGGAGGCAAGGCCCCCGAGATGCCGCCCAATTCCGTGGCGAGCGGTGTTTTTCTCTTCATCCAGAGGGTATAGACGACCACGTAGAAAAACACCGCGGCCATCGCAAAGAGGGCCGACAGGAGATTCACGGAAAAAGACAGGACGAAAAACGACAGCGCGATCAGCAGTCCGCCGAAGACCAGTGCGCCCGATGGATGCACGCTCCCCGCGGGAATCGGTCGGAGCCGCGTCCGCTCCATCCGGCCGTCGATCTCCCGATCGAACACGTTATTGAGGACGGCCGACCCCGCCGCGGCCAACCCCGTCCCCAGCAGGGTCCAAACAACCAGCGCGGCGTCCGGGAACCCCCGCCCGCCCAGGTAGAGGCCGGTCAGCGTGGTCAAGAGGACCAGCGCGACGATCCTCGGCTTCATGAGGACCAGATAGTCGTCCAGCGTCGCGCTCCATGTCAACGCCTTTTCCATCACGTGCCGGCCTCCCTGAACTCCAGACGGACCGGAAACAGCGCGGGCGCCGCGTGGTAGGCGAGCCACCCCAACAGGAAGAACCCGAGGGCGATGTGGAAGAAGACGACGGGCAAGAAGAGGGTCGTGAGCACGCTGAGGACCCCGAAGATCGCCTGAGCGAGGACCAGGAGGAGCGTGATGAGCGTCCTTGCGTTAAACCTTCTCGCCAGGATGAACAGGGTAAAGCCTACCAGGAAGAGCGCCAGCGCACGGTGCGCCAAGTGGATCAGGACGGAGAAATCCTCCAGGGGCGGGACCACCGCCTCCCGGCAGAGGGGGAAGTCGGGACAGGCCAGGCCGGCCTCGCTGTACCGCACCACGACGCCCACCACCGCCTGAAGGCCCGCGAGGAAGAAGAGGGGAACCGCGTAAGGAAAGGTCCCTCCGACCGTCAAATGCGAAGACCGGACGAGAGCGTAGGTAAAGACCAGAGAAACCAGGATCAGGGTCGAGACGATGATATGCGAGGAGGTGATGACGGTGTGGCCGATAGTCTCCAGAAGCGGGGCGTGCACCAGCACCACCAGACCGCCCAGGAGCGCAACGCATAATAACAGAATTGAGGCAATCCCCACGGTCACCCGTGGGAGCCGTCCATATTTTCTATGAACCAAGAAGGCCGAAAGGAAAATGAGCAGGCCGGCAGCGCCGCCGAGGAGCCGGTGGCCCCATTCCAGCCAGATGTCGACCTGGACGGGAGGCGCCACGGTGCCGTAGCAGAGGGGCCAGTCCGGACAGGCCAGCCCCGAGCCGGTGGAGGTGACGACCCCTCCCAGGACCATCAACAGATAGACGGTGAAGACCGCCAGGCCGAGGATCAGTCGGACCATGGCGGCGCCTTCCTTTCACCCTTGGCTTTGTGCTTCTCCAGCGTCTCTTGGATCTTCTTCGCCCGGTTCTCCGCGGGGAGATAGGCGAGCACGCCCAACGTGAAAGAAATGAGCACCAAAACCCCCAAGAACAGGGCAAGAAGCGTCGTTTTTTTATCGTGTTCTCCCATACGAACATCCTCGCTTTCTCGTTATTGGCTGACGGCTGAATGCTGACCGCTGCATGCTGCCCTCAATGCTTCCCGTAGCGGTAAGGCGTCCAGTCCGGCGCGACCTCCACGGGAAACTTGTCGAAATTGTAGGGAGGCGGGGGCGACGCGGTCTGCCATTCCAGCGAAGGAGAGTGCCACGGGTTTTTGTCCGCCTTGGCGCCCCGAAATATCCCCTGGATCCAGGCGATGAGGCTGATGAGCACACCCAAAGCCAGGATGAAGGCGCCCACTGTCTGGATTTCGTTCAGGATGATCCACTCGGGAATGGGAGGATAATCGGCATACCGCCTCGGCATCCCGGCCAGCCCCACGATCATCTGCGTGAAGTAGAAGAGGTTGGAGCCCGCGAACATCACCCAGAAACTCGTCTTCCCGATCTTCTCCGAAAACATCTTCCCGGTGACCTTCGGATACCAGTAATAGAGCCCGCTGAAGGCCCCGAAGGTCATGGCCATCCCCAGGACGTAGTGGAAGTGGCCCACGACGAAGTGAGAGTCATGCACGTTGATGTCGAAGGCCGGCAGGGCCAGGGGAATCCCCGTGAGCCCCCCGATGAGGAACATGAAGATCCCGCCCAGCGTGAAGAGCATGGGGGTGGTGAAGCGGATCGCCCCCTTGTGCAGGGTCGCCGCCCAGTTGAACATCTTGATCCCCGTCGGCACGCCGATGAGGACCGTGGTGTACGACATGATGATCTTGAGCCAGTCGGGAATGCCGGAAGTAAACATGTGATGGACCCAGACGAGAAACCCCAGGAAGGCGATGGCCCAGAGGGCCCCCACCATGGAAGCCTGGCCGAAGATCGGTTTCCGGGACATGGTGGAGATGACCTCGGAATAGACCCCGAAGGCGGGCAGGATCATGACGTAGACAGCCGGATGCGAGTAGAACCAGAAGAGGTGCTGGTAGAGGACGGGGTCGCCGCCCAGTGCCGGGCTGAAGAAGGTGGTGCCGATGTATTTATCCAGGAAGAGCATGGTCACCGCCCCCACAAACGACGGGACCCCGATCAACTGGATCACCATCGAGGCCACCAGTCCATGCGCCACCAGGTTCATTTTCCCGAAAGCAATCCCCTTCGCCCGCATCCTGAGCACGGTGGTGATGAAATTCACGCCGGTGCCCACGGTAGAGGCCGCAACCATGTAGATGATGAGGGTATAGAGAGCCGTCACCCCCGCATCCTCCTGGAGGGAGAACGGCGGGTAACCCGTCCACATCATCTTGATGTGCTGGCCCGGAATCAACGTGATGAGCACCAGGACGCTGGCGGCAAAGAAAAACCAGTAGCTCAGCATATTGAGCCGGGGGAACGCCACGTCCTTTGCCCCGATCATCAGGGGGATGAGGAAGTTGGTAAAGGCCGCCCAGAAGGCGATGGCCCACCACAGAAGGGCCACCGCCCCGTGACCGGTCAGCAGGTAATTATAGAAATCCGGCGTCACGAACTGGGTGCCGGGTTGATGCAGCTCCAGCCGCATCACCAGGGCCATCAGCCCCGACACTAGGAAGAAGACCAGCGAGGTGACCCCATAGAGGACGGCAATCTTCTTATGGTCCGTGGTGAAGATCCATTCCTTCATGGTCGCCCGGTACCACGGGGTAGGTACGGATAAGGCCTGTTGCATTGCACACCTCCTTAAAGCGCCAAACGAATCCGATTAGCTGGAAGCCCCTTTGAGCCAACGATCAAACTCTTCCTGGGTGACGACCTTGATCGTGGCGAGCATG
>JACRHK010000153.1 GCA_016217625.1 Nitrospirota bacterium | reverse complement strand
CGGGTCTTTCCGAGATCTGCCACAAAACCTGTTGCGTCGCTGTGATGGCAATGGCATTGATGATCCAGAATGAACGGATATCCTTTGCCTGTCCGCTCCTTTCGGCTGCAGTTAGCAAACCCCGGAGAAGGCCCTGTGTGCGATCGGCTACGGACTTGAGAACACGTGTAACCGCTTCGATCCGGGACGCCTTCTGCCGTCCTTGCCCCATCAGATGGGCCACGGCCGGTTTGACAGCTGAAAATTTGATCGTTTTCACGCCGGATTCAGGTTAATAAACGAACCTGTTCGGAAGTGGCCCCTTGCGTCCGGTCAGCCACAGCCTTGAGGGCGCGCGCATCCGCCTCTGCGTGGGCAGTATTCTTCCGCCTTTGTTCCGTGAGATGGGCGCCTCTACCCGAACCAGTAAAACAGCAGGGTGAAGAAGCAGTCGGCCACGATGACCATGAAGATGCTGACCACCACGCTGCGGGTCGTCCGCTGCCCCACGCTCTCCGCTCCCCCGCTCACCTGGAGCCCCTGGTAGCAGCCCACGATCGAGATGATGAGGGCGAAGGCCATGCTTTTGACCAGGCCGGAGAGGAGGTCCGCCATCACCAGGGCCGATTGGGTCTGCTCCAAGTAGCTGGCCGCGTTGATCCCCAGGCTGAAGACGGCGATCGTCATCCCCCCCAGGATCCCCAGCACGTCGGCGAGGACCGTCAGGCAGGGGAGCATGATCAGCAGGGCGAGAATCTTCGGCACGATGAGGAACTTCACCGGGTGGATCCCCATCGTCACCAGGGCATCCAGCTCTTCGGCCACCTTCATGCTCCCGATCTCCGCCGTGTAAGCCGACCCGCTCCGCCCCGCGACGATGATGGCCGTCACCAGGGGCCCCAGCTCGCGCGTAATGGAGACGCCCACCAGGTTGGCCACCCACATGAGCGCCCCGACGCGCCGGAGCTGGTAGGCGGACTGCAAAGCGATGATCAGCCCGACGAAGAAAGCGATGGCGCAGACGATGGGAACCGCCTCATACCCCACGCGGACCATCTGATGGATCGTCGCCCGGATTCGCAACCCCTTCCCGATCCAGGGCGCCGCGAAGAGCCAGTAGGCGCTCTGGTTCACCAGGAGGGCCAGACGGCGGACCTGCTGGCGCGCGCCAAGGGCCCGCCGCCCGATCTGCTCAACCCAGACTGCCCCGATCAAGCGTTCCTCCGTCCGTGTTCACCGAACTCCGTATCCGATAGAAGCGACTTTTGGAAATCCGGATCCCGCCACGCCACGGCCTCTACGCGATTGCGTCCCTGATGCTTCGCGCGCAACAGGGCGTAGTCGGCCACCCGCACCAGTTGGACCTCCGTCTCCACCCCCTCGTCGGGAAGGCCGGCCACGCCGATGCTCACGGTCACGACCGCCTCCTGGGGAAGATCCGGATACCGTTGCTTTTCAATAGCCTTCAGGAGCCGCTCCGCGGCCACCTTCGCCTGTTCCCGTGAGGTCTGGGGCAGGATCGCCACGAACTCGTCCCCGCCGTAGCGGGCCACCAGGTCCACCTCGCGCACCTGCTTGGAGACCGACTCTGCCGTTTCCTGCAGGACGCGATCGCCGACCTGGTGGCCCAGACGATCGTTGATCTCCTTGAACCGGTCGATGTCCAGAATGACGCAGGAGAGGGGAACAGCGTACCGTTTGGATCGCGCAAACTCTTCTTTGAGGATCGCCTGGAACCGGCGCCGGTTATAGACGTTGGTCAGCGTGTCCGTGATGGCCAGCAGCTCCACCCGGACGAGCAGATCCTCCAGGGCCTTGTTCTTCTGCCTCAGCTCGTCCTGCAGGGACTTGGTGCGGAGCGCCGCGTAGATGCGGGCGTTCAGCTCCATGGTATGGTACGGCTTGGGCAGGTAATCATCGGCCCCGGCCTCCAGGCCGGCCACCTTGTCCTCCACGCTTCCCTTCGCCGTGAGCATGATCACCGGGATGCCCCGGCACCGTTCGTCCAGCCGCATCCAGCGGCAGACATCGTGCCCGTTGATGTCGGGGAGGAGCACATCCAGAATCACGAGGTCCGGCGGTTGGGACTTCAGCACCTTCAAGCCTTTCAGTCCGTTCTCCGCCAAGACGACATCGTACCCCAGATCATTCAGCGCCCGTTGCGTATCCCGGGCCTGGGCCGCGGAGTCCTCAATGAGCAGGATCGTCGCTTTCCCCATGTCTCCCCCCTAAAGGTTGGAGGATGGAGGTTGGAGGCCAAAGACTTTGCCTCAAGCCTCCATCCTTTAGCCTCCAGCCTTCCGCCTCCCGCCTCCGACCGCTTCACGCCATCGCCGCGTCCACCGTGTCGCAGATCGCAAAGACCTGCTCCAGCCGGGCGAAGCGAAAGACCTCGCGGATATTGGCCTGAAGCCCCACCAAGCGGAGGGCCCCCTGCTGCTTGCGGACCTGCTGGAGCATCTCCACGAAGGTCGCGATCCCCGAGCTGTCCATGTAGGGCACGGCGGACAGATCCACGATGAGCCGGGAAGGGCGCTCCTTGAGCAGCCCCAGCAGCCGCTCGCGCACCCGGGGGGAGGAGTACAGGTCGATCTCCCCCTGGAGCGTCACCACCATCCCTCCCGCGACGGGTGTCGCCGTGATGTCCATCAGTTCCTCCCCAGCCGCTTGACCATCCGGAGGAGGTTCTCCCCCCCCGGTGTTCTGGAATACTCTACCTCGTCCATCACCTGCTGGATGAGTGGCATCCCCAGCCCTCCCGGTTTGAGCTCCCGGGGAAGATCCGACTGCCCCTCCGGGCTGAACGGCTTGCCCCGGTCGCGCAGCGTGAAGGTCATCGCCCCGTTCCCTACCTCCACGTCCAGCGTGATGGTCCCGGAGCGGCTGCTGTAACTGTGACGGATGATATTCGTGCAGGCCTCATCCACCGCCAGCTTCACGCGGTACGTCACCTCCTCCGCAAACCCGGTCAGGAGGCAGCTCTGCTCCACTAACGCCCGAATGGCCGCCAGCCAGCGCGCTTCGGCGGGGAAGATCACGGTCAGGCTCGAGGGGCCCATTGGAGTGCCAGCAACGTCATGTCGTCCCGCCGGGGGCGATCCCCCTGCCGGGCCAGGAGCCAATCCCAACAGGTCCAGGGCCCTTCCCGTTCCAGGATCCGGAGGAGACCCTCGTACCCCAGGAAATTTCCCGCCGCATCGCAGCTCTCCAAGACGCCATCGCTCACCAGGACCAAGGCATCCCCCGGAAGCAGGTGAGACTCCGCGGTCGGGAAGGCCGCCGCCTGAATGCCCAGCGGTGGGCCACCCGCCTCCGGAAGCCGTTCCGCCTTCCCCCCCCGCAGGAGGATGGCGGGGGGATGTCCGGCATTCGCCAGCCACACCTGCCCCGTCGCCGTCTCCATCACCCCATAGCTGAGCGTGAGGAACATCCCCCGCTGGGCATTGGCAATGAGGCGATCATTCAAGACCTGCAGGACCTCGGACGGCGCGGGCGGCCCTGCCTCGCGGGGCCCTGCGGCGCACACCGCCCGGCCGACCGCGCGGAGCTCGCTGACGGCGCGGGCCAT
>JACRHK010000154.1 GCA_016217625.1 Nitrospirota bacterium | reverse complement strand
TTAAGCAGGGGTTGATGATAAAAGGAATGGGTAGGGGTGTCAAGAGCAAAGACGCCCCATGGTGGATAATATTAATTAATAGGATTATTCTGACTTTTCAAGGTGATGGAGCGCCTTCCCCCCACGCCGCCTCACCACCGGAACCACCCCCTCGGCCGCTCCCGGAACGCCTCCTCCAGGGCCTGTTGGTGGGTCTGCAGGCGAAGGATCGCTTCGTGGATCTCCTGGAGCTTCCGGCCGTGCTCGGCGGTCATGGAATGAAGAGCTGTCTGATTGTGGCGGGCCAAATCAGCCAGGGCCTTGATCTGCGTCAAGGCTTGCTGCATCCTCTCGGCGAGATCCCTGACCTGTTGCTGGACTTCGTCAATGGTGGCGATCCGTTCAGGGAGATAGGCCAGGGCGTCCCGAACGGACTCCTGGAGTTTCCGTATCAGCTCCTCCGCTTGGATGAGCGTCGGCTGGGGAACTGCGACACCCTCCAGAGGAGCCGGCGCCTCCATCACGGGTTGAGCGGATGCCGGCGCCTCAGCAGGGGGCTCTTCCGTTTGGACGAACTCTTCCCTGGGGAAGGTGATCACCTCGCCCTCTATCGTCGCCTCTTCGTCAGCCACCACCTCCACCCCGCTGGAGGGAGTCGGACTCGCCGCGGCCAGCGCCTCCCCGACGTCCGTCGGGGCCTCCTCCACGACCTCTTCCGCCTCGACGACCATCTCCTCCCTCGGAGCGGCGAAACGGTGTTTCTTGCCCATCTCCTTGATCAGGACCCGGGCGGTCTCCTTAAACGTTTCCACCACGCCTTTTCCCGTGATGGCAATGGCTTCAAAGGACGGCAGACGCCGGTGGTTCATCTGGGTATCCAGCACCGGGACCGGGAGGATCCCCGGCAGATCGCGCTTGTTGTACTGGAAGACCATCGGGATCGTTTCGGGATCCAGGTTGTTCAGCAGCAGGTTCTCTTTGAGGTTCTGCAAACTTTCCAGATTGCGCTCCATCATCTCTTCCTGGGAATCGGCCACAAAGATCACCGCGTCCGATCCCTTGAGGACCAGCTTGCGCGTCGCGTTATAGTACACCTGCCCCGGGACGGTGTAGAGCTGAAAGCGCACCTTGAACCCCTGAATAGTCCCCAGCTCCATCGGGAGGAAATCGAAGAAAAGGGTACGGTCCATCTCCGTGGCCAGCGAGATCAGCTTGCCACGCGTCTTCGGGTTCAACCGGCTATGAAGCTGCTGGAGATTGGTGGTCTTTCCGCCCAACCCCGGTCCGTAGTAGACCACCTTCAGCGTCAGCTCCTTCGTCGCGTAATTGAACAGGACCATGTTCCCCTCCCGCCTATTGACGATTGACTATTGACTGTCTATCTATCCCGCCGTCACGATGCAATTGCGGTTCAGGCGCTTGGCCCGGTACATCGCCTCATCGGCCACCCGAATCAAGTCCTCCCGGCTGCGGGCATGGTCGGGGTAAGCCGCCACGCCGAAGCTGGCGGTCAAACGGACTGAGCACCCCTCCTTGCGGAGGAACGTAAATTGCGAGATGGCCCTCCGAACCCGCTCGGCGATATAAGCCGCGGCCTTTGCCCCCGTCTGGGGCAAGACCACGACGAACTCGTCGCCGCCGTACCGGGCCACCACGTCAACGCACCGGAGGTTCTTGAGGAGAATCTGCGCCCCCTCGATCAGCACCCGGCTCCCCGCCAAATGGACGTAGGTATCGTTGATCGCTTTAAAGAAATCCATATCCACGAAGATGACGGAGACCGCCGACCCGTAACGGTTGGACCGCTCGATCTCCATGTCCACCGTGCGCGTGAGGTAGCGGAGGTTGAACAGGTTGGTGAGATCGTCCGTGATGGCCAGTTCCGCCATCTTCTGATACAGGGAGGCGTGTTCCACCGCGATGGCCGCCTGGTCCACAAGCTTCATCAGGAGGTCGAGGTCCTGCTTGGTGAAGACCCCTCCATCGGTCTTATTAATGACCTCCAGGACGCCGATGACCTTCTTCTTGGTGATCAGGGGGACGGCCAGCACCGACCGGGTCTTGAACTTGGTGGCCTTATCCACCCCGCCGAAGAAGCGCGTGTCCTTGCTGACATCGGGCACGATGAGCGGCAACCCTTCCTTCGCCACCCATCCCGCGATTCCCTGTCCGACCTTGAGACGTATCCTCTTGATCTCCTTCGCCTTCTTCCCCGTGGCCGCCTCGAAAGTCAGTTCCTGGTTCTCCTCGTCCACCAGGAGGATCGACCAAGCTTCGGCGCGGATGATCCGCCGCGTCTTGTCCATGACGGTGTGGAGGACTTTCTTGAGATCCAGGGTAGAGGTCAGCGCCCTCCCTACGTCGACAAAGAAGGCCAGCTCCCGTCGGCTCTGTTGCAGATCCGAGTCGAGGATCTGTTGATCCCGGCGGAGTCGGTAGAGCTCCTGAAGTCGCCGCAATAAATGGAGGAGCTCGCCCTCCGTATAAGGGGAAGGGAGGTAGAGATCAGCCCCCAGGCGGAGCCATTGGGTGATGCCGCGGGAATCTTTCCCCTCGCCCAGGAGGATCAGCGGCTTCTCCCGCGCCTTGCGGAAGAAATGGCCGACCGTTTCGCGTTGGCCGGCGTTCAGGAGCGTCCGGTGAACCAGCAGGGCCTCGACCGGGCGAGACGCCAAGACATCGCACGCCGCCTTGAGGTCCCGCGCCTTCTCGAGATGGTATCCCCTG
>JACRHK010000157.1 GCA_016217625.1 Nitrospirota bacterium | reverse complement strand
ATGAAGTGATACGCCGATATATTGAGAAGCATAGTTTTTCAAGTGAACAACTCCGGTTTGGAGATTTTTAAAGCCCCGACTTTAGTCGGGGTTCTTTACTGTCAATATTAAAGGCCCTGAAGATCCCCAAAATTTGTATTTAGCTACAAAAGAATTTTATAAAGATGCAGGAGTAAATTTTGAAAAAGCAAAGGAATTTTTAATCAAAGGAACAACATTAAATTTTAAAAATAAAGATGACGCTCTCAAAATTATCGATAAATATAAACAAATGGGATGTAATGTAAATTTAGAAAATGATTTAACTTGATTAAGGGATAGACAAAATCGTCTTTTATTACATAAAGGAGAGTCATTAAAATTCTGATGATATAACAAAAAAATCCAGCGGACTTGTGCCTCGCCGCTGATATTGACGTTAGGCATTGTAATGAAGAGGCAGCAACCGTGAGTGCCATGAAGGAACAAGCCGTCCC
The DNA here is from genome assembly GCA_016217625.1 of Nitrospirota bacterium. Lineage (GTDB taxonomy): Bacteria > Nitrospirota > RBG-16-64-22 > JACRHK01 > JACRHK01 > JACRHK01. Next base: position 5,899 of record JACRHK010000157.1, on the reverse strand, counting down.
AAAGTTACAGTTCCATCCAGTTACCCAGGAAAGGCTGCCAGACCTGGCGCAGTTCTCTGAGCAGCACGGCAAGTTCCGGTACTGCTCCTGCATGCGGTGGCGCATGAAGAGCACAGAGTTCCGGCGTTCGACAAAGGAAGACCGTGTGACCGCGCTCGAAGCGCTGGTTTGCCAGGACACGCCCATCGGCGTCCTGGCTTACGCGGCTGGGGAACCAGTCGGCTGGTGTTCCATCGCGCCTCGGGAAAGCTACAGGGCACTGGAACGGTACCGCGCCCTCCCACGGATCGACGACGCGCCGGTGTGGTCGGTGGTCTTCTTCTTTGTCAATCGCCGCGTCCGCCGACAAAGGGTCACGCTCGGTCTCTTGAAAGCGGCTGTCAAGTATGCCCAGTCTCAAGGTGCCAAGGTTATCGAGGGCTATCCCGTAGAGCCTGGATCTCGACTGTACACTTATATGGGATCGCCTTCGACGTTTCGCCGGGCAGGCTTCCGTGATGTGACCCCTGCGGGGCAGCCCAGGCTACTGATGCGGTACTTCGTCAAGGAGCACGCCGCCTAATAATAAAAGGGGGCAGATTTATTTTCTTGACCATCGTTATCTCTAAGCCCTTTTTCCTATTGACATGTGGATGACATGCAAATATACTCATTACATGTCCAAGATGATTCAGCTCCGCCACGTTCCGGAGGATTTGCACCGTAAGCTCAAGGCCAGGGCGGCTCTCTCCGGATTGTCGCTGTCCGACTACCTCCTTCGAGAGGTCCGACGCATTGCGGAACGCCCGACGGTCGCCGAGTTGCGAAACCGGCTTACCCAGCGGACCCCGGTGATTCCCAAGGTCCCGCCTGCGAAAGCCGTCAGAGCCGAGCGAGAAAGCCGTTGATCGTGGTTGATGCTTCGGCCCTGCTTGAGGTGCTCCTCAACACCCCATCCGGATCGCGGGTCGCCCTGCGGCTCTTTGCCGAGGACGAGACGCTTCATGCCCCTCACCTGGTCGATGTCGAAGTCGCACAGGTCCTTCGCCGCTACACCCTGATCGGCGAGCTCGATCCGGATCGGGGTCTCCAGGCGCTGGAGGATCTCGCAGACTTCCCGCTGACCCGTTATCCGCATGATCTGTTGTTGCCCAGAATGTGGGAGCTGCGTCATCACGCGACGGCCTACGACGCGGCTTATCTTGCTCTGGCGGAAGCCCTTGCCGCGCCCCTGCTAACTTGCGACGCGAGGCTCGCCGCCTCTGCGGGGCATCACGCACGGGTCGAGCTGATCTGACTGCTCCCTCTGTAGTAGAAAAGAGGGGTAGCTCAGGTCTAATTTTTTGACATCTGGGGTGAAGCAGGATCGGGTGGGGTGATGGCCCGTCCTGAAGACTGCGGGGACCCGGCCGTATGATCTTTGTCAGGGCGTCGACCTTCTGTGATCCGCCTGCCTGTCTGCCGGCAGGGAGACTGAGGGCGTCCAGAACGTTGCCTCTTTTTTTCTTGACAATCATCCCCCATTGTTTTATTTTAGAGCGTTACATTTAGGGGGACTCTTGAGTACTATGCGTACTTATATGGCAAAACAGGGGGAGATTCCCCAGAAGTGGCATCTGATGGATGCCGAGGGGCAGGTGCTGGGGCGCCTGGCCACGCGCGTGGCGGCGGTCTTGCGCGGGAAGCATCGGCCCCAGTTCACCCCCCACACGGATACCGGCGACTTCGTGGTGGTGGTGAACGCCGACAAAGTGCGCCTGACAGGGAAGAAGCTGGAAGAGAAAGTCTACTACCGGCATTCCAACTGGCCCGGCGGGCTGAAGTCGATGACGGCCAAGCAGCTCCTTGCCCAGCACCCGGACCGGGTGATTACCTATGCGATCCAGGGGATGTTGCCCAAGAACCCGTTGGGACGGCGGCTCCTGAGCAAGCTGAAAGTGTATCCGGGGGCTCAACACCCCCATGCGGCCCAGCGGCCGGAGCCGCTGGCGGTATAAGGGGGTAAGAATGGCTCAAGCCGTTACCCACGCGACGGGAAAGCGGAAGAATTCGATTGCCCGCGTCTGGCTCACGCCGGGGGAGGGGAAGATGGTCGTCAACGGCCGTCCCCTGGAGCAGTATTTCGGGAGAGAGACGCTCAAAATGGTCGTCCAGCAGCCGCTGGAGCTGACCAACACGCTGGGGAAGTACGACATCCAGGTGAACGTGGCGGGCGGCGGCTCCTCCGGGCAGGCGGGGGCGATCCGGCATGGGCTGGCGAGGGCCCTGCTCAGCCTGGATCCCGACCTGCGCGCGAAGCTGAGGAGGGAAGGGTTCCTCACGCGGGACTCCCGGATCAAAGAGCGGAAGAAATACGGACAGAAGGGGGCGCGGAAGCGATTCCAATTCTCGAAGAGATAAGAGCTGCGGCTTATCTCTCAAGAGGGGGAGGTCTTCGGGCCTTCCCCTTTTTTGTGCAACCGATCATCCCGTAAGCGGAGAGAAGAGGGAGAAGCAAGGTGGTCTACCGGGTTGCCGTCGTTGGAGGGAGTGGCTACACAGGCGGTGAGCTCCTGCGCCTGCTGGCCGGGCATCCCTCCGTCCGGGTCGTGGCCGTGACGTCGGAGCGCTCGGCGGGCAGGCGCGTGGAGGAGGTGTTCCCCAACCTGCGCGGGTCCGTGGAGCTGCTGTACGAGCCGCTGGACCCCGAGCGGATCGCCAAGGCGGCCGACCTGGTCTTCCTGGCGCTTCCCCACAAGGAGGCGATGGACGCCGCCGCCGCGTTCCATGCCCGGGGGAAGAAGGTCGTTGACCTGAGCGCCGATTTCCGTCTGCGCGATCCCCGGGTCTATGAGGAATGGTACGAAACGCCCCACCGCCACGTCGATCTGCTCAAGCAGGCGGTCTACGGCTTGCCCGAGATCCACCGCCGAGCCATCCGGAGCGCCGCGCTGGTGGGAAACCCCGGCTGCTATCCGACGGCCGCCCTGCTGGGGTTGCTGCCGCTGCTCAAGCATCGCGTGGCGGACCCCCAGAGCCTCATCGTAGATGCCAAGTCGGGCGTGACGGGGGCGGGACGCGGGCTCGCGCTCCCCTACCACTTCCCCGAGGCGCATGACGGGGTGGCGGCCTACAAGGTGGGAGGGCACCGCCACCTGCCCGAGATGGTCCAGGAGATTGAGGCCCTGACGGGGACGCGGGTGAATTTGACCTTCACGCCCCACCTGGTTCCGATGGACCGGGGCATCCTGGCGACGATCTATGCGGCGCTCACGCGCCCCTGCACCACCGCCGAGTTGGCGGACCTGGCGCGGGAGACCTACGCGGGGGAGCCGTTCGTCCAGGTACTGCCGCCGGGGGAACTCCCGAACGTGAAGCATCTCCGGGGCACGAACCTCTGCCGGATCGGCCTGCATGCCGAGCAGCGGACGCACCGGGCGATCGTCGTGGCGGCCATCGACAACCTGGTAAAAGGGGCTGCGGGCCAGGCGATCCAGAACATGAACCTGATGCTGGGGCTGGAGGAGACGACGGGCCTCCTGGCCCCCGGGTTTTTCCCGTAGGAGGAGGGGCGGTGCAGACGAGTATCACGCGCGTGCCCGGGTTCCGGACGGCCGGCATTGCCGCCGGGATCAAAAAGGCGGCCAGGCGGGACCTTGCCCTCCTCGTATCGGACGCGCCTGCCCATGCAGCCGGTGTCTTTACCACAAACCGGGTCAAGGCTGCGCCTGTCCTGCTTGATATGGAGCGGATCCGATCCGGCAGGGGGCAGGCCGTGGTGGTCAACAGCGGATGCGCCAATGCCTACACGGGGGCGCAGGGGCTTCGGGATGCGCGCGCCATGGCGGCCGAAGCGGCCCGCGTCTTGGGCGTGTCCGAGGAGCTGGTCTATGTCTGCTCGACCGGCGTCATCGGCATGTTGCTCCCGATGGACCGGGTCCTTCCGGGGATCGGAAAGGCCGCGGGCGAGCTGGCCGAAGAGGGATGGACGCAGGCCGCCGAGGCGATCATGACGACCGACACCGTGCCCAAGATTGCGGGGATGGCCGGGGAGATTCAGGGCCGTCCCGTCCACCTGATGGGAATCGCCAAGGGGGCAGGGATGATCCATCCACACATGGCCACGATGCTCGCTTTCCTGGCCACGGACGCGGCGCTGGAGGCAGGCGCGCTCTCCGTCGCCCTGAAGGGGGCGGTGGACCGTTCCTTCAACTGCATCTCCGTGGACGGCGACATGAGCACGAATGATACCGTCCTCTGTTTCGCGAACGGCTTGGCCGGCAATCCCCCCCTGGCGCCGGGCCGGCCGGGTTGGGATGCGTTCCAGACACTCCTTGACGCGGTCTGCCGGGATCTGGCTTGGAAGATCGTGCGCGACGGGGAAGGGGCCACGAAATTCGTGGAGATTGCCGTCCTGGGCGCGGTGACGCCGGAAGAGGCGAAAACCGTAGCCCATGCCGTGGCGCGTTCCAGCCTGGTGAAGACGGCCCTGTTCGGAGAAGACCCCAACTGGGGGCGGGTCGTGGCGGCCGCAGGGTCCTGCCAGGGGGTGTCGCTTGATCCGGATCAGATCGATCTCCTGTTCGGGACGGTTCCGGTGGTGGTGGGAGGACAGGGCACAGGGAAAGAGGCCGAGGCCGCCGCGGCCCAAGTCCTCAAGCAGCGGGAGATCCGGATCGTCCTCGATCTGCACCTGGGGTCCTCCTCCGCCACGGTCTGGACCTGCGACTTGAGCGAGGAGTACGTCCGGATCAACGCAGCGTATAGGACGTAGAGGATGGACGATAGAGGATGGAGGATGGAGGATGGAGGATAGACCGTAGACGATAGGAGATGGAGTTCGAAGTTTTGCCTTGTGGAACAAGGCAAATTATGGTAGTCTTAACAAAGAGTTATCTATCTCACACGTCCCCTGATCCCGCGGGGGTGTCCCGCTCAAAGCGGGATCCGGGCGGGAAGCGAGGGGGGCGGAGGCCAAACCGAACAGGAGGGATTGACGATGCAGATGGTGACGATGAAGGAGTTGCTCGAGGCGGGGGTCCACTTCGGCCATCAGGCCAAGCGCTGGAACCCCAAGATGAAGAAGTATATCTTCGGCGAGCGGAACGGGATTTATATCATCGATCTCCAGAAGACCCTGAAAAAATTTAAAGAGGCCTGCGCGTTCGCGCAGGCTGTCGCGGCCGGCGGCAAGCCGGTCCTCTTCGTGGGGACCAAAAAGCAGGCCCAGGAGTCCATCGAGGAGGAGGCGGGCCGCTGCGGGATGTACTATGTGACCCAGCGGTGGCTGGGGGGGATGCTCACGAACTTCGAGACGATCCGCAAGAGCGTCGACCGCCTCCAGAAGATCGAGCGGATGAAGGAGGACGGGACCTACGAAGTGCTGCCCAAGAAGGAGGTGGCCGCGCTGGAGAAACGTCGCCTGCTCCTCCTTCGGAATCTGGGGGGGATCAAGGAGATGGCGAACCTGCCGGGCGCCGCTTTCATTGTGGATCCGAAGAAAGAGCGGATCGCCGTCCTGGAGGCGAACCGGATGCACATCCCGGTGGTGGCCATCGTCGATACCAACTGCGACCCCGATGGGATCGATTACCCGATTCCCGGAAACGACGATGCCATCCGATCGATCCGGCTCATCGCCTCCCGCATCGCCGATGCCGTTCTGGAAGGGCGCAGGCAGTACGAGGGGGTAGCCCTTGCCCAGCAGGCGCAGCAGGCGCCTCCGGCGGCGGGCAGGGAGGAGGAACCCGAAGCCCGGTCCGCGCGGGCCAAGAAACCCCCCAGGCGGCGGGCCGCTGCGCCGGAGGGGGGCGCCGAGAAGGCCGCGGAGGGCATGGCGGCCTCCGAGGCCCCTGAAGCCCCCGCCGCCGCGGAGTCGGGATCGTGAGAAGTGAAAAGAGTCAATGGGTCAATGGGTCAATAAGTCAATGGGGCATGCGAT
>JACRHK010000152.1 GCA_016217625.1 Nitrospirota bacterium | reverse complement strand
GACTTCCACGAGCCGAACGCTAAGATAGGGGAATGAACGTGCAGCGATCAGAGAGCCGTTGGGCCTGGCTGCTCGTCCCTTTGCTCCTGGGGGGATGCGCCGGTCTCCCCTTCACCGAGACTTACCGGGGACCGCAGACCGGGTTTTTCAAAGATTATCAAGGGTTGCAGCGCGAGGACAAAGGCCCCTGGATCCAAGTGCGTCAGGGCACACAACTGAGCAGGTACCCCAAGGCCGTTGTTTTTGACTTTGAGGCCCCCCAGGCTCCTCTGAAGACCCAGATGCCGGAATTCCTCCTCCCGTATCTGACCCCCCTTTTTACTGAAGTCTACCGCTCCCACGATTCCCCGCCGCGCAACGCCCAGGGGCTCCGCCAGGCGCCGGCCGACCTCCTCATCCAGGGGAGGGTTCACCTTAGAGGAAGCTCCCCCGTCCACCTGACGCTCGAGCTCAAGCTCGTCGAGCGGGCAACGGGCGAAGAAGTCGTGCGGATGATTCAGGAGCAAGAGGATACTACGGCACGGCGGGCCGCCGTGAAGGCGGCGGAAACCATCGGCCGCTCGCTTCAGAAGTACCGATAGAGCGTAAGGAGAGAGGTTTGATGCCTATGGAGGCTAAAGGTTTGAGGTTTGAGGCAAAAGCAGTTTTCTTGCCTCCACCCTCCAGCCTTCAGCCTTCAGCCTCTCGCCTCCAACCTCTAACCTCTAACGCACTTCTCTGAACTCCGTCTCCGACGGCAGGTCCTGATGGAACAGATCCTCGGTCAAGGGAGGATCGATCTCGAGCGTCCGAAACGTCAACCGGAGGGTGAAGCCCTCCTCCGGAAGATGGTACGCTATCTGCCAGGGGACGCGACGACCATTGACGTCGCGGAACTCCTCGTACTCGACCAGGATCTCCCCCTCTTCGTCCGCGTCGCGCGCGATCTCCCCTTTGACCCCCAGCAGCGTCTTCCAAAGGAGGTCCGGCGGAAAACGGGCGAAGGGGATGGAGGGAACCACTGAAGCGAGATTCCGGGGAGACCCGACCAGGAGCGTCTGCTCGGAGGGCAGGTAGAGCCTTCCCTGTTTTCCTTCCAACAGCAGATCGCCCACAAGCCATCCGCCGGGGGCGAAGGTCTGGAAGCGCAACCGGCCCGGCTCGACGACGATTCCCCCGTCGAACACCCATCGTGTGACCCCATCTTCGATGACCTCCACGGTCATCTGTCCCCGCAGGCTTCGAACGGCCCGTTCTTCTCGCGCGACCGGTTCCATCGGCGCAGGATTTCCAAATTGCGTGAGCGTCGCGCACCCCGCACCGCTCAGGCTGAGGACGAGGAAGACAAAAAGCGCGAGGCGTGAGGCCTTTAATTCACCCCCCTCCTTAGCCCTCCCCCCCTCGAGGGGGGAGGAAAGAGGTGGGGGGGGGTGATCGAAGGGCGTAAGGCAATAAAAGCTAAAATCGACCTCGGACATTGGACTACTGAAGCACCGCCTCAAGGGCTTCCCCCACGGTGGCCACGCCGAGGATCTCAATCGGATAGGCGGACAAGGCCGGGGACTGGCACCGCTCGGGCAGCACACAGCGGCTGAACCCGAGTTTAGCCGCCTCCTTCACGCGCACCTCCGCCTGGCTGACGGCCCGGATCTCCCCGGCCAGCCCCACCTCGCCGAAGACCAACGTCCGGGAATCGATGGGGATCTCCCGGTGGCTTGACGCCACGGCCAGGCAGACCCCTAAGTCGACCGCCGGCTCCTCGATGGTGATCCCCCCCACCACGTTCACATAGACGTCCTGCCCTGTCAGGCGCAGTCCCGCGCGCTTCTCCAGGATGGCCAGCAGGAGCGAGACCCGGTTGGGATCGACGCCGATGGCCGTGCGCCGCGGCATCCCGAAGACCGTCGGACTCACCAGGGCCTGGAGCTCCACCAGGAGCGGGCGCGTCCCCTCGAGGCTCGAGACGACCACGGATCCGGGGACATCCAGCGGCCGCTCGGCCATGAAGATCTCCGAGGGGTTGACCACCTCCTGGAGGCCGGCGGTTTTCATCTCAAAGACGCCGATCTCGTTCGTGGAGCCGAACCGGTTCTTCACCGCGCGCAGGATCCGAAACGGCTGCCCTTTCTCCCCCTCGAAGTACAGCACCGTATCGACAATGTGCTCCAGCACCCGTGGTCCCGCGATCGCCCCGTCTTTGGTGACATGGCCCACCAAGAAAACGGGAAGATGGTGGCGCTTGGCGTGGACCATGAGTTGGCCGGCCACCTCCCGCACCTGGCTGATGCTCCCCGGCGCCGAAGAGATCTCCGGCGTGAAGATCGTCTGGATTGAATCGATCACCAGGAGGCGGGGACGCACCTCCCCGAGGGCCTTGGTGATCTCCGGTAGGGAGGTCTCCGCCAGCAGCAGGAGGTCCGGGGCAAGCACCCCCAGCCGGTCGGCCCGCAGCCGGATCTGCTGGGGCGATTCCTCGCCCGAGACATACAGGACGGGGCCATGGACCCGGCTGATGACGCTTACAGCCTGAAGCACCAGCGTCGATTTCCCGATCCCCGGATCGCCCCCGATGAGGATGAGCGACCCCGGCACCACGCCGCCCCCCAACACCCGATCCAGTTCCTCCATCCCCGTCGAGGCCCGATCGACCTGGGAACTGGTCACTTCCAGCAAAGAGATGGGCCGCTCTGATCCGCCTGTCCCGCGCCGGGAGGAGGTGGTGGTGGGCACGATCCGCTCTTCGACCAGGGAGTTCCACTGTCCGCAGTCGGGACACCGCCCCAGCCATTTCGGCGACTGGTGGCCGCAGGTCTGGCAGGCAAAGATCGTTTTCGGCTTCATTGTGGCTTTCAGCCCTCAGCGATCAGCCATCAGTGAAAAAAAGGGGTGGGATTACTCCCACCCCTTTGCGAACCCATAGCGAAGCACCAGATCGGCTATTTTGAGATGACCACAAAGTGCGCCCGTCGGTTCTTGGACCAGCACGTCTCGTTGTGCTCCGTGCACTGGGGCTTCTCCTCCCCGAAGCTGATCGTGGAGAGCTGCTTCGGATTGACCCCCAGGGTGAGGAGGTACTTCTTGGCGCTGTTCGCACGGCGGTCCCCAAGGCCCATGTTGTAGGCGTTGGTGCCCCGCTCGTCGCAGTGCCCCTCGATCTGGACCTTCACGCCGGGGCTTTTCTTGAGCCAGTTCGCGTTGTGTTGGAGCGCGGCCTTCGCGTCGTCCCGGATGTGGCTCTTGTCGAAGTCGAAATAGATGTCTTTGAGGGCCTCGACCTCCGTGACGACGGGCGGGGGAGGAGCCGGGGCTTCCACCTTTTCCGGCGGGCACTCCTTAGCTTTCTTGATCGCCTCGCGGGCCGCCTTCTCGGCCTTGTCCAGGAGGTCATCCGGGCAGGCGCACTCATTGTACGCCTTGTGGGCCTCGGCCAGGTACTTCTGTGCCTCGGCTAACTCCTTCGGCGCGCAGCGTTCGGCCCCCAGCTTCTTGGCCTCCGCGATCAACGCCTCAATCTGGGCCTCCCTCGGATGCTTGAAATCGAGCGTCGCGCAGCCGGAGAGGAATAGTCCGAAACACGCAATCCCCATGAATCCCAACCACCATCCCTGTCGTCTCATCGCAGCCTCCTCCTCCTGAACGCCAACCCACCCAAAAAGCTGCCCTACCATATCACAGTCAGCCGTCCATCGTCAAACGCACTCCGGATTTCGCCCCGATGCGTTCGGGGCGGTTACTTCCTGACTCCTCTGTGCCGCCTTTCGCGTTTCCTATTCCGCATTCTGCATTCTGCATTCCGCATTCGTCATTCTGCATTCTGCATTCATCTACCCCACATACACCCGCCGCACCCGTCGGCCGATTCCGCAGAGGATCTCGTACGGAATGGTCCCCGCCCGTTCCGCGACCTCTTCGGCCGTGATCCGCGCTTCGCCCTGCCGCCCGATGAGCACTGCCTCGTCGCCGGCTCCCGCCTCCGGCGCATCCGTCACATCGACCATCGTCAGATCCATGCAGACCCGTCCGACGACGGGGACCCGCTTCCCCCGAATCAGGACTTCACCCCGGTTCGAGAGGGCCCGGCTGTAGCCGTCGGCATACCCGATCGGAAGCGTGGCAATCCGGCTGGGCCTCCGGGTGATGAACGTCCGGCCGTAGCTGATGGGAGTCCCCGTCGGAACCTCTTTGACGTAGAGGACGCGCGTGTTCAATCTCAGGACGCCCCGCACCTCCGGGTCGGCCCCGACGTCACGTCGGGGGAAGGGGAGACAGCCGTACAGCAGGAGGCCGGGGCGGACGCAGTTGAAGAAGGCGGGGGGGAAATCCAGAACGGCGGCGCTGTTGGCCACGTGGCAACAGGGGACGGCAATCCCCGACCCCCGGAGATCCCGGATGAGGGATTCAAACAGGGCAAGCTGCCGGGAGGCGAATGACTTGTCCGCCAAATCCGCATCGGCGAAGTGGGTCATCAACCCTTCCAGGACAATCCCCTCCGTGGCGACGACCTGCCGGATGAACGGCACGGCCTGTTCCGCGGGCACGCCGACCCTGCCCATCCCCGTGTCCACCTTGACATGGACCGGCACGCGCTTCCCCGTGTGGCGGGCGACCCGGCTGAGGGGCTCCAGGATCTCGGAGTGGTAGACCACGGGGGTCAGGTCGTAGGCGACGGCCCCTTCCAAGTCCTCCGGAAACAACCCGCCCAGCAGCAGGGTGGGGACTGTGATCCCCGCCTCGCGGAGCTCGGCCCCTTCTTCCACGGTCGCCACGCCCAGCCGCTCCACCCCTTCTTCCATCAGTTGTTTGGAGACCGCGCCAGCGCCATGGCCGTAGGCATCCGCCTTCACAACGGCCAGAATCTCTCTTCCGGGACCGATCCGCTTCCGGATGAGCCGGAGGTTCGCGCTCAGCGCCGACAAGTCAATCTCGGCGACAGTGGGACGGCCGGCAAGGGCAACCGATAAACTCCGCATCACAACTCACTATGCACTATTGACTCGTTGACTTCTTGACCCATTGACTTATTGACTTATTGACTACTCACAGCGAGGCCCCGCACTTGGGGCACTTCCGGGCGAATTCTCCCACCCTTCCCTCCCAGCCGCATCCCCAGCAGCGGATCGGGACGGTGTATTTTGACTGCCCCGCCTCGCGGTAGCGGCGTCGCTTCAAGATGCTCCCCGCAACCCAGAGCACGGCAACGAGGAGCACCAAGTGCCCCACGAGGAAGCCGTCATAGAGGGGTTCCCACAGAATGTTCATACTCAACCAGGTGTCGGAAAGACTCCAGGCGGGATTATAGCAGGGAAGGCATTGCGGCGCAAGGACGCGGTCTTTCAACAACGCATTTCCCAACACGGTGGGGCAGTTGGCTTTGCCCCCCATGCCTGCTATAATGCGCCCATGGGGCCGCGGCGGATCAAGTTCCTGCAGGCGGACGTCTTCACCGCCACGATCTTCGGGGGGAATCCCCTGGCGGTCTTTCCCCGGGCATCCCGCCTGACCTCGGAAGAGATGCAACGAATCGCCCTGGAGATGAACAACTCCGAAACGGCGTTCGTCCTCCCCCCGAAGCGGAAACAGGCCCACTATCGGGTCCGGTTTTTCACCCCCACCCACGAGATCCCCTTCGCCGGCCACCCCACGCTGGGTGCCGCCTATCTCCTGGCCGACAGCGGCCGGATCCCCCTGGAAGCCCCTGTCACCCGCGTCTACCAGGAATGCGGGGAAGGGATCATCCCCATCGATCTTCGCATCCTGGACGGCGAGATCGACACCGTCTTCATGCACCAGGGGGTCCCCCGGTTCCTCGGCGCCGTGGAGGATACCCATGCCGTCTCCGACGCCCTCTCCCTGCCGGTGAGCGAGATTGTCGAGACCGGGCTCCCCCTCGAAGTCGTGAGCACCGGGCTGCCGGTGCTCTTGGTCCCCGTGAAGTCGCTCACCGGCCTGATGGACATCGGACTGAAAGTCAACACGGTCAAGGACCTGTGCCGGATCTTCGGCGCCCAGGGGATCCTGGTATTCACGACCGTGACCGCCGCCCCGGAAGCGACGGTCCATACCCGGATGTTCGCACCCCTCCTGGGGATCCTGGAGGACCCGGCCACGGGGAGCGGCAGCGGCGCGCTGGGCGCCTACCTGGTTCAGCATGGCCTCATGGCGGCCAAGCCGACCGCGCACATCCTTTGCGAACAGGGTTACGCGCTGAACCGGCCCAGCACCATCTACGTCGAGGTGGATCAGGCCCACGAGATCACAAACGTCCGGGTGGGCGGCAAGGTAATCAAGGTGCTGGAAGGCACCCTCTTGTTGTGAGGGCCGCGGGGCTTACGCTCTACAAACGTGTAGGGCCCCGATGGTCATCGGGGCCCTACACCCATTTGCCTTACCTTGAATGGGATACCCTTCGGGTATCCCGACCTGTCACGCGTTGAAGGACGATCCGCAGCCGCAGGAGCTCTTCACGTTGGGGTTCGAGATCTTGAACCCTCCGTTGAACCCCTCCTCAAAGTCGATCTCCACCCCCTGGAGGTAGGCCGCGCTCTGCGGGTCCACGAAGAGCTTGATCCCATTGGACTCCAACACCTTATCGTCGCGCTGGGGGGCTTCATCAAACCCCATCTGGTACTGGAAGCCGGAACACCCGCCCCCCACCACCATCATGCGAAGTCCGGACTCTCCTTTCCCCTCTTCCTTCTGGATGGTCTGAATCTCCTGCGCCGCCCGTGGCGTCACCGTAATCATATCGTCTCCTTTCCTTTTCTGCTGATGGTCTTAAGAGTCGCCGAAAGGCGACCTGTTGCTAGTATAAGGACCTTTTTCCCCCGCGTCAAGCCCCGTTAGAATCTCTATGGTAAGCCACGGGGCATTTTGACAGGGTAAACCCCGTTAAAAAAATGGGCGTTCATCCCGTTAGATGTTTCTCAGCGCGGGAATGGAACTCTATGGTGAAGGCACTTAACATTAAGCTGTATAAACATCTAACGGGACAAGCGATTGGCTGATGGGAGACTTAAACTCCCATCAGCAATTTTATAAACACCGCCGACAGGAGTCGGCGGCCTTTTCTAACGGGGTAAACCCATTTGCATTGCCCCGGAGATTCTAACGGGGCAAGCCCCCCGATGGACATCAGGGGGCAGGCCGGTCCGGCCTTACACGGAGCAGACCGGGGCGATAGAGACCGCGGTGGAGGAGGCCATGAGCCGTTCCACCCGTTTATCCGAGGCCTTGAAAGGATCCAGGCAGTAGATGATCCGGTCCTCGAACCCCCCGAGCTTGATACTGCACCAATCGACGCTGTACGTCTTGTTGTGCTCCCGCGCGAACTTGATGAAGTCCCCCCGGATCTTGGCCCGTGTGCTCTGGGGAGGCACCTTCATCGAGCGGATCACGGTGTCCTCCACGAGCATTCGCTCCATCCGCTCCCTCCGCTCCAGCAGGTAGTAAAGGCCGCGGTTCCGCTTGATGTCGTGGTACTGCAAGTCAATCATCCAGATTCGCGGATCGTCCATGGTGCAGCCGCGCTCGGACATGTAGTCGGCAATCAGACCCCACTTGGCAATCCAATCGATCTCCCGCCGAAGCAGGGACGGCTCCTCCTCCAGCCGGTCAAGCGCCAGGGCCCATTTGGTGAGCACATCCTTCACGGCCGGATCGGGGGTCCGGCTGCTGAAGTAGCTTTCGGCGGCGTTCAGGTACTCCCGCTGGATCTCCAGGGCGGTCCACTCGCGGCCGTTGCGGAGGCGCACCTTCCGCCGGAGCGTCAGGTCCATCGAGATCTCCCGGAGCGCCCGGATGGAGTCCTCCAATTCCAGATCTCTGCCGAGGAAGCCGTCCTCGATCATCCGGATGACGAGCGCCGTCGTCCCCACCTTCAGGTAGGTGGTGAACTCCGACATGTTGGAGTCCCCCACGATGATGTGGAGGCGGCGGAACTTTTCCGGATCGGCGTGCGGCTCGTCCCGGGTGCTGATCATCGGGCGGGAGTTGGTCGTGGAGTCGGAGATCTTCTGATAGATGTGCTGCGCCCGCTGGGAGAGGTGGAAACGGGCCCCATCCGGCCCCCGATAGACCTTGCCGGAGCCGGCGAAGATCTGCCGGGTGACCAGAAAGGGGTACAGCGCCTCGAGAAAGACCCAGAGCTGCACCTTCCGGCTCACGAGGTAGTTCTCGTGGCACCCGTAGCTGCTCCCCTTGGAGTCGGTATTGTTCTTGAAGATGAAGATCTCCCCCGGAAAGCCGTCTTTCCGGAGCTCCTGCTCGGCGGAGAAGAGGGCGTTCTCCAGGATGCGCTCGCCCGCTTTGTCGTAGGCGACCAGATCAAGAAGGTTGTCGCACTCGGGGGTGGAGTATTCCGGATGGGAACCCGATTCCTGGTAGACCCTGGCGCCGTTGTCCAGGAACAGGTTGGAGGAACACGCGACCGGATTGAGGGCGTTGAAAAGATACCAGATGACCTTCTCTACCAGGAGGACGCGGCGGCCCTTCGGCTGATAGAGGAGCCCGTACTCATTCTCCAACCCGTAGATCCGTTTGTCCATGCCTCAGCCGTCAGCTCTCAGCCCTCAGCGGTCAGCCATCAGCGTACTCTTCGAGGCTTTTCGCTGAAAGCAGATTGCTGAACGCTGAATGCTTCCTGTTATTCTCCGCCGCGCTGCACGTAGGACTTGACGAACTCTTCCGCGTTCTCCTCGAGCACCTCATCGATCTCGTCCAGCAGGGTGTCGAGCTCTTCTTTCAGCTTCTTCCCCTTCTCCGCGACCTTGGGGTTCGGGGCTGTCTCTCGGTCTTCCGTCGCATCTCTGCGCCGCTCAGTTTTCTTTTCCTGCTGCGCCATGTTCAATCACCTGTCTGTCGCTGCGATCCTTTCGGCGCCCCCGATGTGACATCGGGAGGGCCTGCCTCACTTTTTCACCGCCTCCTCCTTCTCCTCGCCCATCGAAAGCTTGGTCCGGTTCTCCAGAATCACGGGGTCGAGGATGGCTCCGCAAAAAATGCAATGCCAACCCCGAAAGGAAAAGGAAATGCTGTCCTCCAGCAAGTTCTTGAAACGCTCTTGAAACATCATCCCGTCACACTTCGGGCATCGCATGGAATATCCTTTCGTTTCGTTCGCTCAGAAGGTGCCGCGCTCATGCCCACACAGGGGCGATAATCCCAATGTATCATAATTTCTCCATTTGTCAAGTTGGCGGCCGCCCCCGTTTCTCGTCTTCGCGTTTCTTTTCCAGCAACTCGGCCTGAATCTTCTCCTTGCAGGCACGGCAGATCATCTCCGGTGAGGGTTGCCCGCAGACCTTGCACGGTTTCAGCTTAGGTTCTTCCTCTTCTTCGCCCATATCGGCCTCCTACCCGATGGTCATGAGTGTTGAGTGGCCGGGCAATGGTCAATAGTCCATCAACACTCGACTCAGGTTGAGGTTGCGGTTGCGGTTGAGGTTGAGAAAAACCCGATCCTCAGCCTCAACCTTAACCTTAGACTGTCACTGTGCTCCTCACCCCTCACGCACCCTTTTCTCTGCTCGCTCCTTGAAGCGCTTCATGCGGAAGAGGTCCTCCCGCTCCCGCTCCTCCAGGGCCGACCGGACCCGACGGATCATGCGCCGGAGCTGCGGAAGCCGCAACTCACCGAGCGCGTTGATCCGGCGCGTCGTGCGCTTGATCTCCGCTCCGATCCGCTTTAGCCGCGTCTCGCGGGACAGCATCCGGAGGATGAGATCGAGGAGCTCCTCGTACCGCAGGGCAGCCGCGTCCACGGAGGGGGAATGACTGGCTGGCGCGTACCCCCGGCCCTCCACCGGCCGCACTACGATCGGATAGGCGATCTCGGGAAACTTCACCCCCCACACATTCCTCTCTATGAGTTCCACAGGGAGATCCCGCTTGGCCGCGAAAGAGGCCGCGGCGATCGACGCCTTCCCCTCCAGCGCCAGGGCCGTCGCCAGCGCCCTTCGCGCCTCCGCGGCCTCCCGGATCAGGAGACCTCGAGCCGCGACCACCGACTCCATCACCATGAAGAACTCCCGGACCAGGGCCTCCCGCTTGCTCCGGAGGAGGTCCAGGCCTCGCCGGGCCTCTTCCTCCCGGCCTTTCAGGAAAAGGAGGTGCATCCGCGTGGGACTGGGGTATTCCATGGCGAACTCCGTTCGAATGCAAAGTTCAAAATGTAAAATGCAAATTGCATTCGATTCCTGTAGGGCAGGCCTCTGCGCCTGCCCCTGGCGGGGACGGAGCCCCGCCCTACAAAGAACCGGCGGCCACGCCTGCCGACCGGCAAGGCAGGAAGGGCCGCCTTCTTGTTTTCTCATTTTGCATTTTGCATTTTGCAATTTATAATTTGCAATGCCCTACTGTTCCGCCGGATAGTACCTCTCCACCAGCTCGAGCGGGATCCGGGTCAACCGCTCCCGGGGGAACCGCGCCAGCAGGCGCCAACCCAGGTCCAGCGTCTCTTCGATGGACCGCGCCGTGTCCCCCTGGCCCACGAATTCCCGCTCGAACGCCTCCGCAAAGCGGAGCAGCCGGCGGTCCGCCTCGGTCAGCCCCTCCTCGCCCACGATCGCCTCCAGACGCCGGAGGTCCCGCCCCTGAGCGTAACACGCATAGAGTTGATCCGCCAGCCCCCTGTGTTCCTCCCGAGTCTTCCCCGCCCCGATTCCCAGGTTCATCAGGCGCGAGAGGCTGGGGAGGACATCGATAGGGGGATAGACGCCCTTCAGGTGCAGATCGCGGGACAGGACAATCTGCCCTTCCGTGATATAGCCGGTCAGGTCGGGGATGGGATGGGTCAGATCATCGTCGGGCATCGTCAGAATCGGCAGAAGCGTGACCGACCCCGCCCGGCCCCTGATCCGCCCGGCCCGCTCGTAGATAGAGGCCAGGTCGGTATACATGTACCCGGGATAGCCCCGCCGACCCGGGATCTCCTCCCGCGCCGTGGCGATCTCGCGGAGGGCCTCGCAGTAGTTCGTCATGTCCGTGAGGATGACCAGCGCCTGCCGACCGTGGGTGAAGGCCAGGAACTCGGCTGTTGTGAGCGCGCAGCGGGGCGTCAGCAATCGCTCGATGGCGGGATCCTCGGCCAGGTTGAGGAACACGACGGTTTCCTCAAAGGCGCCGCTCCGGTCGAGCTCCTCCAGGAAATAGGCCGCCTCCCGGTACGGGATCCCCATGGCCGCGAAGACGACGACAAAGCCGCCCCCTCTCCTGCCGGCGACCGCTTCCTCACCCCGTACCCTCGCATGCCGGAAGATCTGGCTTGCAATCGCATGCGCCGGAAGCCCCGAACCCGAAAAGATCGGCAGCTTCTGCCCCCTGACGAGCGTGTTGAGCCCGTCGATGGCGGAGATCCCGGTCTGGATCCAGTCGGAGGGTTTATCGCGGGCCGCGGGGTTGATTACCCTGCCCGTAATCTCCCGCCGCTCCTGGGGGATCACGGGGGGAAGCCCGTCGATCGGCTCGCCGATGCCGTTGAACCGCCGGCCCAGCATCTCGAGGGAGACATCCAGCATGGCGACTTGCTCATGGAAGCGGATGCGGGTCCCCCGGGTCCCGATCCCGGACGTGGCCTCCAGCACCTGGATGACGGTATGCTGCCGGGAGACCTCGATGACCTGCCCGCGCCGCTTTTCCCCCTCCGGCAGAAGGATGGTCACCGTCTCACCGATGCGGGCCCGCGGCACCCGCTCCACGAACAGGAGCGGGCCCGTGATGCCGCTGACGGCCTGGTATTCCCGGGTCAGGAGGTTCATCGTCTTCTCCAAGCCTTGAGCAACGAGTGTTTCATTTTTCTCATTGCTCATTGCTCATTGCTCACTGCTCATTGCTCATTGCTTGCCTGAGTTGTTCCGCCCATGCCTGGAACCCCTCGGCCGGCCGCTCTTTCATCCGCTCCAGCTCTCGGCGGAGAGGCAGGGTCAAGAGATCGTCGATGGGGGTTCCTTGCTGAAGAAGACGGCGGCAGTGGCCAAAAAACGCGAAGAGCAGACGCAGCATCGCGTGCTGCTTCGCGAGGGGGCAGAACGCGTCCACGTCGGAGAAGGCGCTCTGCCGCAGGAACTCCTCGCGGAAGAGGCGGCCCATTTCCAAAATGAGCCGCTCTTCATCCTGGATGGCGTCAATCCCCACGAGCTGGACGATCTCCTGGATTTCCTCCTCCCGCCGGAGCAGGGCCAGGAGATCCTGCCGGAGAGCGTGCCAGTCCTCCCCCGCCTCCCGGGCATACCACTCCCGGAGCGAATCGACATAGAGGGAATAGCTCCGCTTCCATTCGACGGCCGGAAAATGGCGGCGATGGGCCAGCGAGGCCTCCAGGGCCCAGAGCGCCCCCGTGGCGCGGATGGAGGCCTGGGTCACCGGCTCGGAGAAATCCCCGCCGGGCGGCGAGATGGCCGAGACGATGGTGATCGACCCCACCCGGTCCCCCGCGCCCAGGCAGAGTGCGCGCCCTCCGCGCTCGTAGAAGGCGGAAAGCCGGGTGGCAAGATAGGTTGGATACCCCTCCTCCCCCGGCATCTCCTCCAGGCGCGAGGAAATCTCCCGGAGGGCCTCCGCCCAACGGGAGGTGGAATCCGCCATGAGCGCCACCCGATATCCCATGTCGCGGTAGTACTCGGCCAGGGTCACCCCTGTGTAGATCGACGCCTCCCGGGCGGCCACCGGCATGTTCGACGTATTGACCACGAGGATGGTCCGCTCCATCAAGGGGCGGCCGGTCCGCGCGTCGATGAGCCGGGGGAAATCGCTCAGGACCTCCGCGATCTCGTTGCCCCGCTCCCCGCAGCCGACGAAGACGATGAGGTCGGCCTCGGAGAACTTGGCGAGTGACTGCTCGAGCACTGTCTTTCCGGTCCCGAACCCTCCAGGGACAATCGCCGTTCCGCCCGCCGCCACGGGGAAGAGGGTGTCAAAGACCCGCTGGCCCGTGACGAAGGGAAACGCCGGGGCTAACCGCTGCCGGACGGGGCGTGGCTGCCGCACGGGCCACCGCTGTAGCAGATTGAGGGGCTTTCCTTCTTCCAGCGTACCCACTGTATCGGTCACGCTGTACTCCCCTTCCGCGATGCTCTCCACGCGGCCTCCCCTGGCGCGCGGGGGAAGGAGCACGCGATGCTCGTGGCCCGGCGTCTCCTGCACCACGCCCAGGATGTCTCCCGGGCCCACGGTCTCCCCCGGGCGCACCCGGGGGACGAAATGCCAGCGGCGCGTCCGGGACAGGGGGGCCACGACCGCGCGCCGGAGAATGAGATCGCCCATCGCCTCGCGCAGCACCTCCAGCGAACGCTGGACGCCGTCATAGACCGATCCCAACAAACCGGGCCCCAGCTCCACGAAGAGCGGCTCGCCGGAATCCAGCACCTCATCGCCGAGGGAAAGCCCCGTCGTCTCCTCATAGACCTGGATCGTCGCCTCGTC
>JACRHK010000156.1 GCA_016217625.1 Nitrospirota bacterium | reverse complement strand
TGCCCGCCGCCCAGGCTCGCGTCATAGACCCCTGGCGTGGTGGGGAAGTTGGCTGAGGAGGTCTGCCCCGTCACGTAGGCATTGCCTGCACTGTCCACGGCAATGCCATCTCCCACGTCCCAATAAGTCCCACCTAAATAGGTAGAATACGTAAGCGTGGGATCGATGAGCAGAGCATACCGGGAATTGTAAGTGGAGACCTCAAAAGCATAGGTGGTCTCTTCCAGGAGCTTGAACCGCCCGGCCACCTCCACCCGCTTCCCTTCAATCTCCTGATATATCCGAGGCCTGCTCTCCCTGATCTCGCCAAAGGCCGTCAGGATGCGCAAAGAGCCATCCTCAGCCACCCGGAGCTTCTCGATCCCCTTGTAGGCCACACGAATCTGTCCGGGGTCCGCGCCGGGCTTCACGATGAACTCCTCCTCAAGGGCACGGCCATTGCCATAGAGTTTGAGGTCAATCCCGGAATAGACCTCCCGGTAGTAAACTTCGCTGTAGGCGCTTACTCCCGTCCGCCACTTGGCAGGATCGTTCCCCAGGAAAAAATGGTGCGTTCCCGGCAGAACCCCCTTCGCCTCAATCCTCGCCCCCTTCCTCGCCCCAACGAGCTGTTGCCGGAAGACCAACCGCTCAACACCTCTTCCTTTTTCTCCCGGCTCCTGACTGCTGACTCCTGGCTTCTTCCTTTGAAGGTCAAACACCGCTCCCTCTTCCGTGAACCACAGCGTTTGCCTACCGGTCCGGACGTAGTAACGAACCCGACCATCCATCTGTCCCCTGTTCTCGATGAACGCCAGCGGCAGCCGGCCCAGGGCCTCAACGACCCGCGCTTTTGCCGACACTTCGCCGGCCCGGCCTCCGGCCGGATCCTTCGATACAGCAGGCTCCACCCCTGAAGGGTCCGACAACCAGAAAAGGTTGCACCCCAGCATCAGGAATCCCATGCGTATCCCCCATCTGTTCCCCCTTGTAAGTCGCATAGCAAACCTCCTCTCGGCACCATGGCGCATCGCTAATCACTCCTATACAACAGCACTGTCGATATAGAGGACTCCCATCTTCTACTGAAGCCCTACCTCTCCTGCAGCAGATGGCCGAGCCCCCGCTCGATTTGAAAGCTCTCGAACTTCTTCAACAGACCGGGGTGGTGTTCAAAGTATCGGAGCAGGGCGGGCTGTCTGAGGAAACACAGGTATCTTGGCTGAGCAGTGCTCAGCGTTTGCGGGAGGACAATATCCACGCCGCCCCCGATCCTGTAGCCACCCTCAACCTTCTCAATCACCTTGCTCCCCTGAAGGCCCGCGCTGCCGATGGCCTGCCGTATCTCGGTAACGCGGGCATAGATGGCGCTTGGGGAGTAATTTGGCCCCCTCAATTCAACAAGCAACTCTGGAGTAATGGCCTCTCCCAGGTGTGAGAAGATGGAGATCACCAGCAAGCACATCTTCTGGACCGGTTGCAGTTTGAGCGGGACCGTTCGTCCCCCGGTCTTTACAGAGACATCCACCTGGTTAAGCCCCTCTTTCCAGATGAGCGAACAGCCCGAGCAGACTTTAGACTGCTCTACCGGCCTCAGATCAGGCCGTCTCGCCAGCCTCAACAGATCCGCCACGGGAAGCAGTTTCGCCCGACCTGTCGCGCGATCAATGCAGAGGACGCTCAGGGTATCGGACCGCTTCATGTCTTACCCCAAGGACCCAACCGGCGGAAGCGCCTAAAGGCCGGCTTGCTCTGCAAGAGGAAGGACATGGTCCTTAACGATCCGAGGCGACTTCTACCTCAAGCGGCTCACTCTCTGGAAACCCCGATGGAATTGTCGGCTTTCTCATGCGACGGTCCGTCTGTCCCGGCCTCAGCCGGCTGTTGACATGGCACCACCAATGATTCTTTAGAAGCCTTCAAATGCCTGTGCGGACTGAACCGGCTAAACTATACTATTTCGATAAGGCAGAGTAAACTCGTTATTTCTTCGGAACAACTTCTGGAAATCTACTGGTCCAGCAGGTGGCCGAGCCCACGCTCGCGGGCGAACCGCTCGAACTTTTCCACCGCGCCGGGACGGTGCTCAAAGCGGCGACGGAGGGCGGACCCGCGCAAAAAGCAATAATAGCGAAGGGGATCCGCTGTGGTTAATGAAAGCGGGAACACAATCTCGACCTCCGGCGCCACCCGGTAGCCCCCCTCAAACGTCTGGAGCACCGCCTGGCCCCGGATGCCGAGACCCAACTTGTCGATGGCTCGTCGGATCTCGGCGATCCTCGCATAGATGGCTGTGACAACGTAGTCCGGGCCCTTCATTTCGGCCAGTTCTTCCGGGCTCACGCATTCCCCCAGGACGCTGTGGACGCAGCACGCCAACAGGCACTTCTTCAAGACCGGCTGCAGACGCAACGGACGCGCGCGCCCCTTGGCCCTAAGAGAAACCTGGATCGTATTGTGCGAGACCTCCCACACGAGCGCGCAGAGCGAGGGTGTCTCGGCCGCCTTGTCCGCTTCCGCGCGCGGCTCCCCCATGCCCCGAAGCAGATCCGACACGGGAATCAGTTGGGGGTCGCAGTTTTCGTCCAGGCAAAGGACTTTGAGTCGCTTCATCGTCACGCCTTACGGGTCGCGTTTGAGCCGTTGCCCTTCTTTTTCCAATGCCTCGCCGAGGTCTTTCAGTTCCTCGCCGCCCCACTGTACCAGCAGGGGCCTTGGCGGGATCAGCGAGAAAATCCGAGCGCGCGGTTCCATTACTCCGTTCAGGAAAATGTTCTCGCACGAACCGCCGTGCGAGCACGATACGCACACGC
>JACRHK010000014.1 GCA_016217625.1 Nitrospirota bacterium | reverse complement strand
GGGCCCAACTCATCAGCCTTTGCCTGAAACCCCAGCCGGGGGATCGGGTGCTCGACGCCTGCGCCGCGCCGGGGGGAAAAACGACACATCTCGCTGCGTTGATAGGAGATCTCGGCGAGATCACGGCCGTGGATCGCGACCCCCGCCGTCTGGCACAGGTGGCGGAGAGCTGCCGCCGCCTGGGACTCATCAGCGTCCGGACGGTTCCCCTTGATTGGGAGCATCCGCCTGAGGCGGAGATCACTGGACTTCCGGCGGAGGGTTTTGATAAAGTGCTTCTGGATGCCCCCTGTTCGGGGCTGGGCGTCCTGCGCCGCCATCCGGAAGGAAAATGGGGGAAATCGGCTCCCCTCATCGGGCGGATGGCGGCATTGCAGAGGCGGCTCCTGGCCCGTATCGCGCAGTATGTGAAACCGGGTGGCGTCCTGCTCTACGCGACCTGTTCGACAGAAGAGGAGGAGAACGACGCCGTGATCCGCGACTTTCTGTCCCTGCACCCGGAGTTCCGTCCGGAGGACCTGCGCGGGTTCTTGCCTCCCTCCTGCCATCCGCTGCTGACGCCGGAGGGGAGGCTCAAGACCTATCCCGCTCTGGCGGACATGGACGGGTTTTATGCGGCCCGGCTGAGGAGGCATCCGCGGTGATCCTGAGTCCCATCTTGAAGGTCCTGGGTTTTCTCTTCGGCCTCGTGCTGTTGGGGCTTCTCTCTACGGTGGTGACGATGCAGGTCCTCACCTGGGGCAGGACGGTCGTCGTTCCGAACCTGGTCGGCAAGGACATGGTGACGGCCATCAGTCTGGCGGAGCAGGCGGGGCTCCACGTGAAGGTGCGGGGGGAGGCGCAGGACCCGCTGGTCGGAAAGGATCAGGTGGCCCGGCAGGATCCGCCGGAAGGGACGCGCGTGAAAGAAGGGCAGAGCATCGGCGTCTTCGTCAACCGCGATCGGAAAGACCTGGGTGTGCCGACGGTTGAAGGGGAGACGCTCCGGAAGGCCGAAGTCGTCCTCCGCCAGCAAGGGCTGCGCGTGGGGGAGGTCTCCCGCGTCCACTCGGAGAAGGCCGGAAAGGAGGTCGTTCTGGTTCAGCACCCTCCCCCCCACACGCTGCTCGGCCGCGGGGAGAAGGTCGATCTCCTGGTAAGCCTGGGACCCCGGCCGGTCTGGCTCCGGATGCCGGAGGTCGTGGGAAAGCGGCTGGAGGAGGCGGTGTGGCAGATGGAGCTCCTCGGCCTGGAAGCGGCGCGCCCCCGGGGCGCAGGGGAAAGTTGGGTGGTGATCGAACAGAAACCGAAGGCCGGCCAGCCGGTGATGCAAGGGGGGAGCGTGGAACTGACGGCGTCTCCGAAGAAGCCGGCAGCGCCGGTTCCGCCCGCGGTCGCGCCTCGCGAGGGAAGCGAGTCGAGGGCAAAACCGCCCGGGCCTCCGCCGGCCAGACCTGTCATTCCGTCACCTCAAACCCGAACGGAGGAAGGAGAAGAGCCGTGATCCAGATCGCCCCGTCGATTCTCTCGGCAGATTTCAGCCGGTTGGGGGAGGAGGTCCGGGCCGTGGAAGCCGCCGGAGCGGATCTTCTCCATGTGGATGTCATGGACGGCCATTTCGTTCCGAACCTGACCATCGGCCCTCCCGTGGTGGAGGCGCTGAAACGGTGCGCGACCGTGCCGCTGGACGTCCACCTCATGATTGCCGACCCCGACCGGTACCTCGCGGAGTTTGCCGAGGCGGGGAGCGCGTATCTCACCGTCCATGCCGAGGCGTGTCCCCACCTGCACCGGACCGTCCAGGCCATCCGGGAGCGGGGGTGCCGGCCCGGCGTGGCGCTCAACCCCGCGACGCCCCTGGAGCCGATCGAGTGGGTCATGGAGGACCTCGATCTCATTCTCATCATGTCGGTGAACCCGGGGTTCGGCGGGCAGGGGTTCATCCCGTCCGTGCTCAAGAAGATCGAAACCCTGCGCGATCTCCTGAAGAAGCGGGGAGCGAAGGCCGTGATTGAAGTGGACGGCGGCATCAAGGTCGGCAACGCCGCCGAGGTCGCCCGGGCGGGGGCCGAGATCCTGGTGTCGGGATCGGGCGTCTTCGGCACGCCGGATTACCGCGCCACCATTGCCGCGATGCGATCGGAGGCCGCTAAGGGCAAGGAAGTACGGAAAGGATAACCTGTCGCACGTTCCACGTTGCACGTTCAAGGCGTTAGCACATGAGACGTGAAACGTGAGACGTGAAACGTGGAGAAAAGTATCTGTAGGGCAAGGCTTCAGCCTTGCTGAACCAGCAACCCTAAAGGGTTGCCCTACACAGGACGAGCGTGCGCTATCATCAGGCCATTGTCGTCGGGGGGGGTCTCGCCGGGCTGCGGGCGACCGTGGCCCTGCTGGAGCGCGGCGTCGAGGTCGCCCTCTTCTCCAAGGTCCATCCCTTGCGTTCCCATTCCGTCGCCGCCCAGGGCGGGATCAATGCCGCCCTGGGGAACCACCCGGAAGGCCGCGACGACTCGTGGGAGCGGCACGCCTTCGATACGGTCAAAGGGAGCGATTATCTGGCCGATCAGGACGCCGTCGTCCTCATGTGCCGGGAGGCGCCCGCGCGGATCGAGGAAATGAATCGCTGGGGGTGCCCCTTTTCCCGTTTCGATGACGGCCGGATCGCCCAGCGGCCGTTCGGAGGCGCCGGTTTCCCCCGCACCGCCTATGCCGCCGACAAGACCGGCCTCGCCCTGCTCACCACGCTCTACGAGCAGCTCCTCCGCCTCCGCCAGATCCCGCTCCGAGCGGGACTCCTCACCGTCTATGAAGAATGGATCGTCACCGTCCTGGCCGCGGAAGAGGGGACGTGCTGCGGTCTTGTGGCGTTGGACATCCGAGGAGGGGAGATGGAGGCCTTTCAGGCCGAGGCGGTCCTCTTTGCCACGGGCGGGGCGGGGCGGCTGTATGCCCACTCGACCAACGCCGTCATCAACACCGGGGAAGGACTGGCTGTGGCCTACTGGGCGGGCGCGGCGCTCAAGGACATGGAGTTCATCCAGTTCCACCCCACGACGCTCTACGGGACGAACGTCCTCATCTCCGAGGCGGCGCGCGGCGAGGGAGGGGTCCTCCTCAACAGCCGGGGTGAGCGGTTCCTGGCCCATTACGAGACGTCCCGGCGCGCGATGGAGATTGCGCCGCGCGATATCGTGGCCCGCAACCTCCAGACGGAGATCCTGGAAGGGAGGGGGTTCGAGGGGGGGTACGTCCATCTGGACCTGCGCCGCCTGGGGGCCGATCTCATCAAGGATCGGCTCCCCGGCATCCGGGAGCTGGCGCTGAACTTCGCCGGCATCGACCCCATCGACGAACCATTGCCTGTCCAGCCGGGCCAGCACTACACCATGGGAGGGATTGCGTGCAACGTCCGCGGGGAGACAGCGTTGCGGGGGCTGTATGCTGCGGGCGAGGCGGCCTGCATCAGCGTCCACGGGGCGAACCGCCTGGGCGGGAATTCTCTCCTGGATACGCTCGTCTTCGGAGCGGCAGCGGGGGAACAGATGGCCGCATACATCCGGGGGAAGACTCCCCACCCCGACGTCACGTCGGGGCGCGTGGTGGCCGACCTCCTCCGGGAGGAGGCGCAGTGGGTGGATCGCCTGGCCACCTCCAGCGGCAAGGAGGACCCGACCCCCATCCGCGAAGAACTCAAAGAGACCATGATCGCCCGGGTAGGGATCTTCCGATCCGCACCGGAGCTGCAGGCCGCCCTGACGAAGATCAAGGAACTCCAAGAACGCTACCGGCTGATCCGCGTGCGGTACCGGGGGCGGAAGCTCAACTATGAGCTGGTGGGGGCGCTGGAGCTCAAGGGGAAACTGGACCTGGCCGAAGTGATCGTGCAGGGGGCGCTGGCCCGCGAGGAGAGCCGGGGCTCCCACTTCCGCGCCGATTTTCCCCACCGGGACGACGCGCAGTGGCTCAAGCACACGCTGGCCGTCTGCACGCCCGACGGTCCGCAGCTCCGCGACCAGCCCGTGACGCTCGGGTACTGGACGCCGGAGAAACGAGAATATTAATCACAAGTAATGCAAATTGAAAAATGCAAATTGCAAAAGTCAAATTGATCGATATACGCCGTTAACATTTTTCATTTT
>JACRHK010000155.1 GCA_016217625.1 Nitrospirota bacterium | reverse complement strand
GCGGGACCACGTATTCTTCGGGTACCTTGAATGCGGGCATGACGTACTATTGGCGCATCGTGGCCGGGGACAACCTGGGTGCCACGACCGGAGGTCCAATCTGGAGCTTTACGACGCTCCAGGAGGGGGGCAAGACCTGGCGGTTGAGCGGAAAGGTCACCGAGGCAGTTAGCGGGAGAGAGGCCGCGCTCGCCGGCGTCACGATGCTTGTAACCGGGGCAGCAACAGCGACGACATCGACCAACAATGGGGGGAACTACAGTTTGCGCCTCCCCAATGGGACCTATACGGTGACGCCCGGCAAGAGCGGCTATACCTTTTCCCCTTCTAGTCAGGGTGTCACCATCGCGGATGGGAACGTTCGCGGGGTGGACTTTACGGCAACATCACAGTAAACAGACCACAGTCTGTAGACTACAGAACACAGTAGGGCTCTAGCGATAGATCCGGTAGTCCACGTGGGGGAAGCAGGTGTCGTAATGCTCCACCTCCTTGAGCCACGCTTCGTCCACCCATCCCTCGCGCACCTGCCGTTCCAGGTGGAAGAAGCGGAGGAGGTGGTCCTTCGTCCGCTTCACGGCGTACTCAACGGCCGTCCCCGTTTTCATAATGAAGGCCCAGTCGCTCGCTTGCGCCAGGAGGATCTCGCGCGCCGCCTGGTTGAGGAGGCGCCGCGTCGTGCCGTGGGCCTCGGGGTGCTCGCGCGCCAGGCGGATCATCCGGTCGCCGGCCTCGTGGAGGTGGCGGTAGAGCCAGTCGTTCGAGGCCTCCAGCCAGACCTCGCAGTACCCCTTGTGCCCCCAGGAGCAGAGGGGCGGCTGGCAGACCGGCGCCTCGGGATAGGCATCCAGGTATTCTCCCAGCGTGATCGGCTTCACCGTCTCCTGGTCGAAGTGGAGCTTCCGGAAGAGGAACTCCAGCCATTCCGGCCCCTCGTACCACCAGTGGCCGAAGAGCTCGGCGTCGTAGGGGGCGACGATGAGCGGTGGACGGTCCATCCCCCCGGCGAGCCACTCGACCTGCTTCTCCCGATTGAAGAGGAAGTTCCCCGCGTGGAAGGCCGCTTTGTTCAGGGCCCACGCTCTGACATACGGCTCCTTCCAGTCGCTCTTCCCCGTGATGCGGTAGTATTTGATCCCCGTGTGGATCCGGATGCCGTCCCGGTGGATGTACGGCTGGATGTAGTCGAAGGGGAGGTCGAAGCCGATGTCCCGGTAAAACTCCCGGTAGTCTAAGTCGCCGGGATAGCCTTCCTCGGCGCTCCAGACCTGCTTGGAAGATTCCTGGTCGCGGCCGAAGGCGGCCACGCCGCCCGGTGTGTAAATGGGCGCGTAGACGCCGTAAGGGGAGCGGGGATCGGCGTGGGTGATCCCGTGCATGTCCAGGACGAAGTATTCCAACCCTTCCTCGCGCAGGATGCGATCCAGACCGGGATAGTAGCCGCACTCGGGCAGCCAGATCCCCCGGGGGGCTTCCCCCAGGTGGCGGCGGTGGGTCTCGATGCCCAAGCGGATCTGCGCGCGCACAGCATCTGGTTGGACGGACAGGAGAGGAAGAAAAGCGTGCGTGGCGGCGGAGGTGAGCAGATCGATCTTCCCCTCCTCCCAAAAACGGCGGAAAGCGGCGGCCAGGTCGCGGCCATAGCGGTCGATATATTGCTCCCGGCAGGCGCGGAAGCGGTCGAGATACATCCAAGCGAGCGGCTCAAAGGCCGCATCCCCGCGGGTCCGCCGGGTCTCTTTCTCGGCCAGATCAATAAGCCGGTCGAGATGCTGGAGATAACGGTCTTGGAGAAGCGGGTCGGCGAACATCTCCAGGAGCGTGGGCGTGAGCGACAGCGTCAGGCGGAACTCGACGCCGTCCCGCGCGAGCCTCTCCATCATCCCGAGCAGCGGGAGGTACGTCTCGGTGAGGGCCTCGTAGTACCAGTCCTCCTCCAGGAACTCCTCGTGCTCGGGGTGGCGGACGAAGGGGAGGTGGGCGTGGAGGACGAGGGCCAGATAGCCTAGAGCCATTTTAACGATAGGGGGGACTGGTCGGCCCCCCGACTTCCGCAAGGGCTTCGGGGGAAACGGCGGGCCGCGCTGCAGGTTGGACGGCCGGGCCCTTCACAGAGGCCGGCGGAGCAATCTCCGTCACTTCTCTCCCCCGGCGGCGGATCCATTGCGCGGCCAGGCGCGGCGATTCTCCCACCCGGGGGGCAAGGACCGTATTCGATCGCAGCAGGGGAAGGAACCGGCCATCCCGCGCCTTCACTCCCAACTCGGCCAGGAACGTCGCACCCGGTCGGTTGGCCTCCAGGTGCCAGCGGCCGACGCGATGATACACGGGAAAGTCGGCCGACCAATGGGCGTTCGTCCCGTCGTAGAGGATGTTGGAGACATCGGAGAGCCGGAGGATGAGATCGGCTTCCTCAGCAGAGACGCCGAGTTGCCCCCACCCTTCTAACAGCCGCCCATCGGGGATCTCCCAGTAGGCGAAGAGCCACCAGGGGTCGCGGACGAGCAGGGTGAGCGTATCGCGGCCGTACGCTTCGGGAAGCTCCGTCGGCATGGGAGGGAAGGGGCTCGGAGTAGGAAGAGCTTCCGCTGCCTTAGCAGCGGCTGCGCGAGGGGCGCGAGCGCGCGAGGGCTGCTTTGCGGGGGCTTTGCGGGTCCGAGCCGGCTTGGCTTCTTCCCGCGGAGGCTTCAGCAGCAGGGCGATCATTTCTGCCTTCCGGAGGCCCTTCTTCAATGGCACCTTCCGCTCGCGGGCCAGAGCCCGAAGCTGTACCATCGTCATCGCCTCCAGCGTCTTTTTAGTGAGAGGTTCTTTCGACATGCTCCTACGATAGCATACCGGGCTCGAAGGATCAAATCCTCCTTTCGCCTTCCAAGATCCTCTGCTTAAATCTCCAAGCCCATCAGCGGCATTTTCTTGACTTGTTATGTAGTGTTCAGGTAAAAAGGTGCTATTATTCTTCACCGAGAGCTTCGAGATCTGCCAGGTCTTTTTTCCTCCCTAACGCCCGTTTGTTCAGGATAAGCTCCTTTCTGCTTAGTGAGCGTTGAATAACGCGAGCAGTTCGCTGAAGTCTTGCTGAGCTTCCATGCCGTTGTTTCCTCAGGCGTTCCACCTCGGCGACGCGTTCCTGGGGAGTCTTAGACAGCCAATAAGCCAGGTTGTCCTTGATTTCCGAGAGGTCTTGCAGGCTCTTCTTTTGGACCACCTTCTCGATCATCGTTCTTTCCTCAGTTAGCGCGATCATTATACCACATGCGTGGCCGGTTGATGACAGGGCGTTCCAAACGCCTCTTCACCACTCCCCGACGAAGCGGTGCCAGGCCTTGCGGAGGTTCTCGAGTTCTTGGGCCAACGGCCAGGGTTGCAGGGGCCAGGCGAGGAGCGGGGTGAGGCGGCTTCCGGCAAAAGTGACGATCCGGAGATCCCGGCCGTCGGTCGTGACGCGGACCTCGCCGTCCAGGTCGGTGCGGTACAGGGGAATGCCAAGGGCTGCGTAGCGGTCCAGCGTCTCCGTGTGCGGGTGGCCGAAGCGGTTGCGCGCCCCGACCTGGACGACCGCGGCCTCGGGGCGGACGCGCTCCAGGAAGGTCCAGGTGCTGGAGGTCCTCCCGCCGTGGTGGGGCACCTTGAGGAGGTCGCTTTTCAGGAGCGGGCCGAAGGCGGTGAGTTCCACCTCCCCTTCTTCCTCCACATCGCCGGGGAGGAGGAACGACCGCTCGCCGTACGTGACTTTCAGGACCAACGACCGGCTGTTCTCGTCGGAGAAGGCGCCCCGCTTCGACCCCGGCACAAACTCGGGGAAGGGATGGAGGAGGTGAATCCAGGCGCCGCCAATTTCCAGCGGCTCCCGTTGCCATTCGACGATCCGCACGGAAATCTTCCGTTCGGTTGCCAGGGTGAGGAACTCCTGATAGGCCGGGCCGGGGTAGGGGTCCCCGTTGATCCAGATCTCCCCCACGGGGAACTCGCGCAGGAGATGGCGCAGCCCGCCCGCGTGGTCGGGGTGCGGGTGAGAGAGCACGAGGTAGTCGATCCGCCGGATGCCCCGGTTCCGGAGCGCCGGGGCCATGGCCATCTTTCCCGGATCGAAGCGATTTTCCCCGCCCCCGCCTACCGGACGGGCAGGTGCCGTACGGACAGGGAAACTCCCGCCGCCGTCCAGGACGGCCACTTGTCGGTTGGGAAGCTCCAAGATCATCCCGTCTCCCTGTCCCACATCCAGGAAGCTCACAGTGAATGATCGCGTTGGCAGGTACGCGAGGAGGATCAGGGCGAGGAGACCCAGGTCTGCCGCGGTTCCCATCCATCGGGCGGACTGCTTCTTCTGCCAGGCAAGAAGCGCCGCGAAGAGGAGGTAGAACAACACCAGAACAGCCGGGGAGGGCGCGGGAAGGGTGAAGCTCCCGTAGGGGACCGCCGCAAAGAGGCGGGTGAGGCCGTAGAACCCATTGAGGAGGAGCGCGTTGATCTCCGCGAGGGGAAGCGTTCCGCCCGTCCAGAGGATCCCCAGGGAGGAAGCGAGCCCGACCGGCAGGACGAGAAATCCGACATAGGGGACGATGAGGAGGTTGGCGAGCACTCCGATGAGAGAGCACTGATTGAAGTAATAGGCGACGAGGGGGGCTGTGCCTGCGCCCGCCGCGACGGTCATCAAGAGATAGAGAAACCCCGTCTCCCGCAGCCGCGCCCATCGGGTCTGCTCCGGCCGCTCGGCGAAGGGGTCTTCGCGAAGCTGTTTCCACCGGAGGAAGGCGACGCCGATGGCGAAGACGGAGAGGAACGAGAGCTGAAACGAGATGTCGAAGATCGCCTGCGGGTCCCAAAGCAGGATCAACAGGGCGGCGAGCGCCAGGGAGTTCAAAAGATCCTCCTCCCGGTCCAGGAGGAGCGCGGCCAGGACGAGGAGGATCATGACGAGGGAGCGGATGGCGGGGACCTCGCCGCCGGCCAGGAGGGCGTAGAAAGCGACCGGAGGGATGGCGAGCAGTCCGGCCAGCTTATTCGGGTTCACCCGGAGCGTCAGGCGGAGGATGACACGGGAGGGGAGCAGACGGATCCCCCAGCGGACCGCGGCGAAACAGAAGATCAAGAGGAGCCCCAGGTGGGAGCCGGAGACGGAGAGGATATGCGTGACGCCCGCCCGCATGAAGGCCTCGCGCATCTCCTCGGTTACCGCGCCGTCTTCTCCGACCGCGAGGGCCTGAAGCAGGGCCGCGGGCGGGCCGGAGAGGGAGCCCGCGATCCCTTGCCGGATCCTCTCCCGCCAGGCAAAGACGGCGCGAAGGAACAGGTTCCCTTCTTGTGCGAGAACTTCCATCGCCTCGTGTTCCCGGACGCTCCCGGCAGCCGCGATCCCTTTCTGCGCGAGATAGGCCTCGAAGTCAAACGCCCGGAAGTTCCGGAACCCTCTGGGGGGATGGAGCTTCGCCTCCAGGCGGACGACGTCGCCGTAGCCCGCGTTGACTTCGGGTGCCTGCACGGTGATCCGGACGCGGCCGGAGGCGGGTTGAAGATACCCGTTGGACTCGATCCGTCGGACAGTGAGCGTGAGCACCACCCGATCAGGCCGGTGAGAGGGCGGGCGATCGATGACCCCTTCGAGCAGGGCCGCTTCTTCCGTGAGAAAATGGGAAAGATGATGATCGGCAACGGGGAGCGTCTGCCAGAGGAAGTAGAGGGCGCCTACAGGAATCCCGAGAAGCAGGAGCCGATGACGGGGCCAGCGCCGGAGGACGATGCCTGCCGTGAGGAGGAACAGAGCGATCAATGTGAGGGGAAAGTAAGGCAGGCCGGCTCCCAGCCACAGGCCGAGGAGAAAACCGGTGACGGCGGGCAGGAGGGGTGCGCGGGTCATCCCGAAGGCCGGCGGGTGCGGAGCTGTTGAAGGCGCGCTTCGACGTCGCGGTAGTGGAGACGGGTGGCCTGGATCCGTTCCAGCGTCTGGATCGCCTGGAGGAGCTTCCCTTCCCGCTCCTGGAGGAGGGCGAGCTGGTAGTAGAGGGCCAGCGTTCCGGAGTGGACTGGCTCACCCCGGAGCGCCTGCTGGATCCGCTCGCGGGCGAGGCCGAGGCGACCGGTGGCGATGAAGATCTCGGCCAGGAGGGTTGAGGCCTCCCGGAACTCGTCGGCGGAGGGTTCGATCTGCTGGAGGGTTTCGATGGCCTGCTCCTGCATCCTCGCTGTGAGATAAAGACGTCCGGCATGGAGATAGGCTCTGCCTTCCGCGTAGGCCGCGGCCGCTTGAGCCAGGGCTCCGCGCCGCTCATAGATCCGGGCAGCCTCCAAAGGGGCTCCCCCCTTCAGGAGCGCGTCCGCGGCCTTCTCTTCGTCCCCCCCTCTTTGGAAGTAAGTGGCCGCCAGCAGGTATTCCTTGGCGGCGGCATAAGCTCGGGCGGCCAGGAGCGGCCGGCCGGCAGCCTCGAAGATCTCGGCGGCCTTGATGGGATCGCCCGCCTCTTCGTAGGCGGCGGCGGCGTCGGTGAGGCGGCCGCTCCGAAGGAGGTGTTCCGCGCGAACGGTCCGCGCCTGCCTGCGGTCACCGGCCTCGCTCAGCATCCGGGCCGCCCGTTCGTGGTCGCCCGCTTGGAGGTAGGCCTCCGCCGCTTTTGGGGGATCGGGGACGCGTTCATAAGCGGCTCCGGCTTTCCCGTAGTCCTCGCCGAGCAGGTAGATCCGCGCGGCTTCCTGGAAGTCTCCGATCTGTTCGTAGAGGCCTCCCGCTCGATCCAGGACTTGGCGGATCCGCCCCTCCCGTTGCGGGTGGAAGGAGCCCTGGCCGGCGTGCGTCTTCTCTTCCAGGTAGGCCTGGGCGGCCATCTCGGCTGCGGCGCGGAGGTTCCCGCCCCGCTCGTACGCTTCCGACGCCTTCGCGAAGTAGCGGAGCTCGCGGTACAGGTCCCCCGATTCCCCATGGCGGCCCCCCTGGTCGTAGGCTTCAGCGGCCAGGCCCTTCCGTCCCGCCTTGAAATAGGCTTCGGCCGCCGGGATCCACTCGTTGCGCCGCCGGTGCAGGGCGGCCTGCGCGTCGAAGTCCCCGGCGAGGGCATAGAGGCGGGCCGCTTCTGCCCAGGCTTCCATCCGCTCGGCCACTCCCCCGGCCTGGTGGTACTCTTTTCCCTGCCGAAAGGTGTCCAACGCCTCTTTCAACGAGCCGGCCGCTTCGAAGTAGTGGCCGGCCTGGTCGGGCTGGCCCGCGCGGAGGCTCTGGCGGGCCAGGCGGAGGAGTCGCCTCCGCTCCTTGCGCGTGAGCCCGGCGGCTTGCCCCCTGCCCAGGGAGAAGCGGTCGCGGATCAGACGGAACAGGTAGCTGAGGAGGAGCAACACGGCGAGGAAGAGGAGGATCTGCTTGACCCAAGGCTCGTAAGGGCCCAGCGCGCGGGTGATCTCGTTGAAGAGCTGTGCGAGGGATGGCATCTGTTCGAAGTCAGGAGTCAGAAGTCAGAAGTCGGATACCCATCCGCCTATCCGCCGAGCTGTGAGCGCAGGCTGTCGGCGATCCGCTCGGCCAGGGCGCGGATCTTGCCGGCGTCCTCCCCTTCCACCATGACGCGGACCTTCGCCTCCGTCCCCGAGTAGCGGACCAGGACGCGCCCGCGCTCGCCCAATGTCCGCTCGGCCTCCTGGATGGTCGCCTGGACGCCGGGGATCGCCGCGAGGTCCCCCCGACGGACATCGGGGCGGATGGGAACGTTCAGGAGGACCTGAGGCAGCGTCGTCATGCAGGCCGCCAGCTCCGAGAGGGGGCGTCCTCTCTTGCGCATGATGGCCAGGACCTGGAGCGCCGTGATGATCCCGTCGCCGGTGGTGTTGTAGTCGAGGAACACGAGGTGGCCGGACTGCTCGCCGCCCAGGTTGTACCCTCCCCGGAGCATCTCTTCCACCACGTAGCGGTCGCCCACGGACGTCCGGATGACCCGGATGCCGGAAGGCCGGAGGGAGAGGTCCAATCCCAGGTTGCTCATGACCGTGGTGACGACGGTCCGCTCCCGCAGCAACCCTTCTTTGTCAAGCTCCGTGGCGCAGAGGGCGAGGATCCGGTCGCCGTCCACCATCTCTCCCCGCTCATCGCAGAGGATCGTCCGGTCGCCGTCGCCGTCGTGCGCGATCCCGAGGCGGGCGTGATGCGTCCGGACGGCCTCCTGGATCATTTCCGGATGGAGGGGGCCGCAGTCCAGGTTGATGTTCTGTCCGTCGGGCTTATCGTGGAGCACGATCACCTCCGCACCCAGCTCCCGGAGGACGGCGGGGGAGACCTTGTAGGTCGCGCCGTGGGCGCAATCGAGGACCACCCGCATCCCGTCCAGGGTCATCCCCTTGGGGAACGCGCCTTTGACCCACTCGATGTACCGGCCCACGGCGTCGTCGATCCGGAAAGCCTTCCCCACCTGCTCGGCCGTGGGGCGATGGGTGTCGATCTCATCGGAGAAGACGAGGGCCTCCATCCGGGCCTCCAGCTCGTCGGGGAGCTTGAACCCGTCCCGGGAGAAGAACTTGATGCCGTTGTCCTCGAACGGGTTGTGGGAGGCCGAGATGACGACGCCGGCGTCGGCCCGGAGACTCCGGGTGATAAAGGCGATCCCCGGCGTGGGGAGCGGCCCCACCAGCAGGACGTCGCCGCCCATCGAGCAGATGCCGGAGGTCAGGGCGCTCTCCAGCATGTAGCCGGAGAGGCGCGTGTCTTTGCCGAGGACGAAGCGGTGGCGGCCGGGGCCGTTCCGGAATAGGTGGGCCGCGGCACGGCCGATGCGGAGCGCCGTCTCCGAGGTCATCGGCTCCTGGTTGGCCACGCCCCGGATGCCGTCGGTGCCGAAGATCTTCCTCACGAGACTCTCCCTTGTTTGATGGCCTCGACGACGCGGACGACCTTGAGGGCCGGCGCGACGTCATGGACGCGGACGATGCGGGCGCCGTGCCAGGCGGCAATCGCCACGGCCGCGAGCGTCCCTTCCAGGCGTTCCTCCGGCGGTGCCGGGCTCGCGCCACCTGGCTGTCCGCCTAAGGCGGATGTTGAAGAGAGCACGGCGCCCAGGAACGACTTCCGCGAAGGGCCGATGACGAGGGGGCGCCCCAGCAGGGATTGGAGGCGGGGGAGTTCGCGTAGGATCTGCAAGTTATGGTCGGCCGTCTTGGCGAACCCCAGGCCGGGGTCCGCCAGGATCCGATCTTCGGGGACGCCGGAGGCCGTCGCCTTTGCCATCGCCTCCCGCAACTCCCGGGCGATCTCCTCCAGCAAGTGGTCGTAATGGGGAGCCTGTTGCATGGTCCGGGGCGTGCCCCGGGAGTGCATGAGGATCAGGGGGACCTCCCTGCGCGCGGCGACGGCCGCCAGGGCCGGATCAAACCGCAGGCCGCTGATGTCGTTAATCAACGCGGCGCCGGCCGCGAGGGCTTCCTCGGCAACCGCCGCTTTCGTCGTGTCGATGGAGAGCGGGATGGGGATCTGCCGGCTCAGGGATCGGATGACGGGGAGGACGCGCCGCAACTCCTCCTCGGCGGGGACGGGGTCGGCGCCGGGGCGGGTCGATTCGCCGCCGATGTCCAGGAGGTCGGCCCCCTCTGCCGTCAGTTGGAGACCGCGGGCCACGGCCCGTTCCGGGTCCCGGTAGCGGCCGCCGTCGTAGAACGAATCAGGAGTGACATTGACGACCCCCATGAGGAGCGTCCGTCCACCGAGGGGGAGATGGTAGCGTCCCCACCGGAGGGTGTGCGGATCCACCATGGACGCGGACGTCGTCATGGGAGATCAGGCGGAGGCGGTTTGTGCCTGAAGAATCTCGTCGATCTCGGAGGCATCCAGGCTCTCCCGTTCCAGGAGGGCCTCGGCCAGGCGCTTCAGCGTGTTGAAGTGGTCCTTGAGCAGGGTCTTGGCCCGCTCATAGTTCTCCATGACCATCCGCTTGACCTCCTGATCGATCTCCACGGCCGTCTGCTCGCTGTAGTCCCGGTGTTGGGCGATCTCCCGTCCCAGAAAGATCTGCTCCTCCTTCTTCCCGAAGGTCAGGGGGCCCAGCGTCTCGCTCATCCCCCATTCGCAGACCATCTTCCGGGCCAGCTCCGTGGCCCGCTCGATG
>JACRHK010000151.1 GCA_016217625.1 Nitrospirota bacterium | reverse complement strand
CGGTTTGTCTTGGAGCGCCTGGCGACCAAGGACGGGGCGCTGCTCCGCCGGTGGCGCGGCGGCGAGGCGAAGTTCCCGGCCTACGTGGACGACTACGCCTTCCTCATCCACGGCCTCCTCACGCTGTATCAGAGCGACTTCGACCCCGCCTAGCTCAAAAAGGCCCTGGCGCTTCAGGCCGTGCAGGACCGGCTCTTCTGGGACAAGGAAGGCGGGGGATATTTCTTCAGCGACGGCGCCGACAAGACGCTTCTCGTTCGCGCGAAAGAGTTCGAGGACGGGGCCAGGCCTTCGGGGAACTCCGTATCGGCCCTGAACCTCCTGCAACTGGCCGACCTGACCCACCGGCCTGAGTGGAAGAAGCAGGCGGATCGGATCTTCGCGGCCGCCGGCGGAGTGGCCGCCCAATACCCCTCCGCCTTCCCTCAGTTCCTCGTCGCCCTGGACTACGCCCTGGACCGATCGAAGGAGATCGCCGTCGTGGGCCCCCTGAACCATGCCGAGACGCGCGCCATCGTCCGGGATCTGCACAGGGCCTTCCTCCCCAACAAAGTCCTGGCGGCCGGCCCGCCGATGACTACAGAGAATCCCCCGGAAGCCGCGGTCCCGCTCCTGGCCAGGAAACCGGTGATCGACGGGCGGCCGACGGCCTACGTCTGCGAGAACGGCGTCTGCAAGCTCCCCACCGGCGACCTGGCGACCATCCGGAAGCTCGCGGCCGAGTGGAAACGCTACAGCCTGGACTGAGAGGAATGAGATTTTTGTAAGCTGGCTTACAGCCCGCCCACCGGAGTTCTGGTAGGATGGATAATTGAGGGACATGACCCCTCGAATCCAAACGGAAAGGAGGAAGACTCATGAAACAGGCCTACTGGATGCTCCTGGCGATCCTGGCCGTCGCCCTTTCGGCCGGCGTGGCCTCTGCCGAGAAACCGGTGACCGTGGAGGGGAGGGTAGTGGACAGCAAGTGCTATCTCGCCGACAACGCCAACACGGGGGACGACCATGGAGCCATGAAAGGATGCGGGAAGGTGTGTCTGATGGGGGGATCCCCTGCGGGCGTGCTCACCAAGGAGAAGAAGTTTCACGCCCTCATCGCACCCTCCTCGGCGCTGGCAGACTATGTCGGACAACCCGCGCGGGTGAAGGGGACGCTGCACAACGGATCCATCCTGCCCCAGAAAGTGGAGGTTCAGAAGGACGGGCGCTGGCAGGAAGTCAAGCTGGGAACCATGATGTAGCGCGTTCTCTGAACATTGCGGAGGGCGGCCCGGCCCGAGGCTGCCCTCCCCCGTCTCCCAAGCCCCCGAAGAAGAGCAAGTAGACCTCGAAGGGACAGCCGTGTAAACCCCGTTAGAAAAACGGGCGCTTCACGATGGGCTGAGGGGAGCTTTCTCATCAGCAATCTTATAAACACCACCCCGATGGCCATCGGGGTGGCCTTTTCTAACGGGGTAAAGGAAAATAACGGATGATAGAGAGGAAAATCAAAGGGTTTCGCAATCCCTCTTGCAGGTTCTTGATGCCTTTTTTTTATGGAAAAATATTTCCCTCAAAGGGAATAAATCGAGTGGATAATGCGTCTCTATTCATGTAGAATAGATCGTCGAGCCTGCTTGGAGACGCAAACGGCAGGCGTTTCTCTCATACGCAACCAAAGGAGGGTTTGATGAAGAAACTGGTAGTCCTGACGTTCGTGTTCGCGCTCCTTGCGTCGCCGTTCATGGCCCTCGCCGGGGAGAAGGCGACCCTCTCCCTTCCCATGAAGGTTGAGGGGATGGTCTGCGCCGACTGTGTGGCGAAGGTCAAGGGGGCGTTGATGAAGGTGGAGGGCGTCAAAAGCGCCAATGTGAGCCTGGAGAAGAACGAGGCGGTGGTGGAGTACGACTCCGCCACGACCAATCCGAAGGCGCTCTCCGATGCGGTCAAGAAGGCCGGCTACAAGGCCACGGTGAAGTCGGAGAAGGGATCCTCCATGTAATGGAGACCTGGGTGGGGTCGGTTCTCCGATCCCCACCCGTTTACAACAAAGGAGCCACGTGCCCATGGAATCACAATCGGTCACGCTGTTCGTCGCCTTCTGGGCGGGAGTGTTGTCGTTCCTGTCGCCCTGCGTCCTCCCCCTGATCCCCTCCTACGTCACCTATATCACGGGGGTGTCGTTCGAGGATCTGACGGGAACGGTGGAGGCCGAGCGGCGGAGGATCCGGTACCTGACCCTCATCAACTCCCTCACCTTCGTCTTGGGGTTCTCCCTGGTCTTCATCTTCCTGTTCGGCCTCTCTTCGAGCCTCCTGGGACAGTATCTGTTTGACTACCGGGAGTGGATCCGCTACGCGGGCGGGGCGCTTATCATCGTCTTCGGCCTGTACGTCATGGGGGTGCTGAAGTTCCGGTTCCTCGCGCAGGAGAAGAAGCTCCACCTGCACGAGAAGCCGGCGGGGCTGCTGGGAACCTTCCTCGTGGGGATGACGTTTGCGGCCGCCTGGACGCCGTGCGTGGGGCCGATCCTGGGGTCGATCTTCTTGCTGTCGGCGGGCACCTCGACGACGGCGTCCGAGGGGCTCCTGCTCCTGTCCGCTTACTCCCTCGGACTGGCGATCCCCTTCCTCGCGGCGTCGCTGTCCGTTAACGCCTTCCTCACCCACTTCCGCCGGTTCCATCCCTATATCCGGGCCATCTCCGTCGCCAGCGGCGTGCTCCTCGTCCTGGTCGGCATCGGCCTCATCACCGACCAGATCAGCGCCCTCTCCCAGGCGCTCATCCAGTGGACCGGCTTCACCGGCATTTGACCAGCCAATACACGCTCACTGATCGTCAACCAACCCCTTCAAGGCAAGGGGGTTGGTTTTCCAACTTTCTTCACCGTCGGGAACTCCCCGCTTGACTCCCCATGCCGAACTTCTTTATTCTGACATCATGGCACTTTCCCAAACCTTTCTCGGCTCCCTTCAAGATACCGTGAGCCTGCGTCTCCAGGAATTGATCCGCGAGCGCGTCGTCGAGCGGTTGTGGGCGCGGGACGCCTCGCTCTGGAAACCCGATCCGGCCCTCCATCGGCATATCCGGGACCGCCTGGGCTGGCTCGCCGCTCCCGAGGCGATGGTTGAGCGTGCGAGGGAGATTACGGCTTTTGCCCGTCGGATCCGGGAGGAAGGGTTCACGCGCGTGTTTCTCCTGGGGATGGGGGGGAGCAGCCTCTGCGCCGAGGTCTGCTCCGGGACGCTCGGCTCCGCCCCAGGATTCCCCTCCCTCCGGGTGCTCGACACGACCGATCCCGCCGCGATCCGCCGCGCCGAGGGGTCGGCCCCCCTCGACCGCGCGTTGTTCATCCTGGCCAGCAAGTCCGGCTCCACGATTGAGATGCAATCCCTCTTCCACTACTTCCGCCAGCGCCTGGAATCCCTCAGGGGAACCTCCCCGGGAGATTGTTTGATCGCGATCACCGATCACGGCACGCCGCTGGAGACGCTGGCCAGAGAGGAGCGGTTCCTCCGGGTCTTCCTGAATCCCTCCGACATCGGCGGGAGGTACTCCGCCCTCTCCTACTTCGGCCTGGTGCCGCTGGCGCTCCTGGGGGCGGACCTTGAACCCTTCCTTGAACGAGCCCTCCAGATGGCCAAGGCCTGCCGCCTCCCCACAGCCGAGAATCCGGGCCTCTACCTCGGCGCCGTCCTGGGAGAACTGGGGGCACGGGGACGGGACAAGGTGACGTTCCTCCTTCCTCCCGCGCTCGCAAGTTTCGGCGACTGGGTAGAGCAACTCCTGGCCGAGAGCACGGGGAAGGAAGGGAAGGGCCTTCTCCCGGTGGTGGGTGAAGCGGCGGGCAGCCCGGAGGTATACGGCGAGGACCGGCTCTTTATTCATGTTCGGCTCTCCTCGGCGCCGGGCCCCGGACCGGCCGAAAGGGCGCAGGCCCTGCATCGGGCCGGCCACCCGGTGGTGGAAATCGCACTCAGGGATCCGCTCGATCTCGCCGGAGAGTTCTTCCGGTGGGAGACGGCCACGGCCGTGGCGGGCGTCGTGCTCGGAATCAACCCGTTCGATGAGCCGGACGTGACGGCCAGCAAGCTCAACACCCACCGGATTCTGGAGGAGTTCCGGGAAACCCGGAGGTTTCCTTCCCGCGAGGCCCCCCTGGAGGAAGGCGGGATCCGCCTGTACGCCGACGCGACGACGCGGGCGGGATCGTTGAGGGACGCCCTTCACCGGTTTCTCGCACTGGCCCGTCCGTCCGACTACCTGGCCCTGCTCGCCTATCTCGATCGGTCGCCGCAACATGAAGACCTCCTGCAGGCGATTCGGATCCGGATTCGCGACCGCTACCGGATCGCCACGACCGTCGGCTTCGGGCCGAGGTACCTCCACTCCACCGGACAGATCCACAAGGGCGGGCCGAATACGGGGCTCTTCATTCAGATCACGGCCGAGGATGCCGAGGACCTGCCGATCCCCGGCGCTCCCTACAGTTTCTCGCTGCTCAAACAGGCCCAGGCGCTTGGGGATTATCAGGCGCTTCAGGAACGGGAGCGCCGCATCGTAGAGATCCACATGAGCAGCAAGGTTGAGCAGGGGTTGAAGACACTTCTTGACATGGTGTCTTGAGGAGGACGAGCCATGGAATTGGGCTTTATCGGACTGGGACGGATGGGTGCTAACATGGTGAAGCGGCTGCTCCAAGGAGGCCACAGGGTCTTGGCATACAACCGCAGTCCGGAGCCCATTCGACAGATGGAACGTGAGGGGGCCCAGGGCGCCTACACGCTGGAAGAACTGGTCAGCAAGCTCTCACGGCCCCGCGCTGTCTGGGTCATGGTCCCGGCAGGGGACGCCACGCAGAGCGTCGTCGATCACCTTCTTCCCCTGCTCTCTGCCGGCGACACGGTGATCGACGGCGGCAACGCCTATTTCAAGGACGCCGTCCGTCGCGCCGAGGCGCTCCGGTCCCACGGCCTTCACTTCCTCGACGTAGGGACCAGCGGGGGGATCTGGGGGCTTCAAAAGGGGTATTGTTTGATGATCGGAGGCCCGGAAGAAACGTTCCGCCGCCTGGAGCCGATCTTCCGGACCCTCGCCCCCGAAGGAGGTTACGCCCTCGTGGGCCCCCACGGCGCGGGACACTTCGTCAAGATGGTCCACAACGGGATCGAGTACGGGATGCTCCAGGCCTACGGCGAGGGGTTCGAGCTTCTGCATGCTTCCCCCTATGAGTTGGATCTGGAGCGGATTTCCCGGCTCTGGAACCAAGGCAGCGTCGTCCGCTCCTGGCTCCTGGAGCTGGCCGAGGGGGCATTCGCCAAGGACCCTGATCTGGCTTCCATCCGGGGGTACGTGGAGGACTCGGGCGAAGGGCGCTGGACCGTCCAGACGGCCGTCGAGCTGGGCGTGGCCGCGCCCGTTATCGCGCTGGCGCTTTTCCGCAGGTTCCGCTCCCGGCAGGCGGAGGCGTTTTCCGACCAGTTCATCGCGGCGCTCCGGAAGGATTTCGGCGGCCATGAGCCCCGCCATGAATCCCGAAAGACTTGAGGAAACCCTTCAGGCCGGGCTCACGGAGACCCTGACCCATCGGGTCGTCTGCATCGAGCCCCTGCCCGAGCCGTTCGGCCTCATCGTCTTCGGCGCCTCCGGCGATCTGACCCATCGCAAGCTCATCCCCGCCCTGTTCCATCTGAGCCGCAGTGGGTCCCTGCCGGAGGGGTGGTATGTGGTCGGCTCCGGACGGACGCCATTGGACGATCGGGCCTTTCGCCAATCCGTGGCGAACGCCGTGGGGCTCTCCTCGGTGCCCGAGGGGTTTCTGGCCCGCTTTTACTATCTCGCAGGCGACTCGCAGTAGCGCGGATATTATGCCCGACTAGAGGCCCGCTTGCGCGAGCTGGACCGCGCCCACGGGACCGGCGGCAATCACCTCTACTACC
Source organism: Nitrospirota bacterium (assembly GCA_016217625.1). Classification (GTDB taxonomy): domain Bacteria; phylum Nitrospirota; class RBG-16-64-22; order JACRHK01; family JACRHK01; genus JACRHK01. The sequence continues at coordinate 5,954 of JACRHK010000151.1, read as the reverse complement.
TGGCCACGCCGCCGACCCTTTATTCCGGCATCATCCAACAGATCGGCGCCGCCGGCCTGAACCATGCTTCCCAGGGGGGATGGGTCCGGATCGTCATCGAAAAGCCGTATGGCCGCGACCTCGCCACGGCTCAAGCCCTCAACCGGCTGGTGGCCGAGGTCTTTCAGGAAGAGCAGGTCTACCGGATCGATCACTACCTGGGGAAGGAGACCGTCCAGAACATCCTGTTCTTCCGCTTTGCCAATGCCATCTTCGAGCCGATCTGGAACCGGCGGTACATCGATCACGTCCAGATCACCGTGGCGGAAGAGGTCGGCGTGGAACGGCGGGCCGGTTACTATGAAGGGACCGGGGCACTCCGGGACATCTTCCAGAACCACCTGTTGCAGCTTCTCTGTCTGGCCGCCATGGAGCCGCCGGCCGGCTTCGAGGCCGATCGCGTCCGGGACGAGAAGACCAAGGTTCTCCGATCCCTCCGCCCCCTGGCTCCGGAGGCTCTCAATCGCTGCGCCGTTCGCGGTCAATACGCCCCAGGGATTATTCAGGGCCGGGAAGTCGGCGGCTACCGGAGCGAGCCGGGGGTGGCGAACGGCTCCTCCACCGAGACGTTCGCCGCGGTCAAGCTCTCCGTGGCCAACTGGCGCTGGCAGGGGGTCCCCTTCTACCTTCGATCGGGGAAGCGGCTGGCCCGCCAGGCCGCGGAGATTGCCGTCGAGTTCAAACGGGTCCCCCACCTCCTCTTCCAGCCGCTCATGACGGAAGCGATCCAACCCAACACGCTCGTCTTCGCCATCCAGCCCGAGGAGGGGATCTCCCTCACCTTCCAGGCCAAGCACCCCGGCCCCAAGCTCTGCATGGGGACCGTGACGATGGACTTCAGCTACCGGGGCGCCTTTAAGATCCCCTCGCCGGAGGCCTACGAGCGGCTCCTCCTGGATTGCATGGCGGGGGATCAGACCCTCTTCGCCCGGCGGGACTGGGTGGACCACTCGTGGGCGTTCCTCGCCCCCTTGCTGGAACACTGGGAAGCGACCCCGCCCGCCTTCCCCGACTATCCGGCCGGGAGCTGGGGGCCCAAGGAAGCCGACACCCTTTTGGAGCGCGATGGACGCCGCTGGCGGCGCCTCTAGTGCCGTTCCAACTTGATTTGGCAAATTTAGGCGGATCCTTTTCCGAAGGCAGCCAAGGCCATGCGAAACGAAAAAGTTGTCATAAATAGTTGGAACGGTACTAGGACTCTCACGGTCTGCCGGAATCTGGAAGACCTCGGCCGGCAGGCAGCGGCGCTGGTCAGCCGGCTGATCCGCGAAGCGGTTGAGCGCCGGGGCCGCGCCACCCTGGCCCTGGCAGTGGGAACAACGCCTCGGGCTCTCTATCGCGCCCTGGCCCGTCCGCCCTTCGTTGAAGCGATCCCCTGGAACCTGGTGCATCTGTTTTGGGGGGATGAGCGGTGCGTCCCGCCGGACCACCCGGAGAGCAACTACCGGATGGCCCACGAGGACCTGATCTCCAAGGTCCCAATCCCCCCGGAGAACATCCACCGGATGCGGGGGGAGATTGATCCCCAAACGGCCGCCGTAGACTATGAGCGTGAACTCAGGGCATGCTTTCAAGTTGCCGCCGGGGAATGGCCTCGATTCGATGCGGTCATCTTGGGGATCGGCGCGGACGGCCATGTCGCTTCCCTCTTCCCGGGGTCTTCCGCCTTGGAGGAGACAGCGCGCTGGGTCGCGTCTCCTTTCGTGGAACAGTTGCAGGCGCACCGCCTGACGCTCACGCTCCCCGTCCTCAACCACGCCGCCCAAATCATGTTCCTTGTCGCGGGCAGAGAGAAAGCCGCCATCCTCAAGCGCGTCCTCGCCGAAGAGCCTTCCCACCCCCTCCTGCCCGCCCAGCGGATTCAGCCCGCGGAAGGGAAGGTTTACGTCTTCGCCGATGAAGAGGCATCTGGCCCCACCGATTCGGCGCGCGCATCACAGGCTGCAAGAGGGATGGTCAAGAAGGACAGGCTGAGGAGGCGTCCTCTTGCATGATTCCTACAATTATTGTATAATCCAACAAAAAGGGAGCGTGTATGATGATTTATAAATCGGTAAGACTCAACAAGAAGGGACAATTCGTAATCCCGAAAGAGATGCGCGAAGCGTTGGGAATCAAGGAGGGAGACGAGATCCTGGTGACCCTTGAAGGGAAAAGAGTCTATCTCACGCCTTCCGAAGAATACGCCCGCGCCACTCGAGGACTGCTGAAGGGAACGTGGGGGAAGGACAAGCGGGCAGTAGGACGCTATCTCGATGCGGAACGGCGTTCATGGCAGTAAGAAGAGACATGTTCTTGGCGGATCTGAAACGGTTCGCCAAGGTGGCGCTGGACACCCCGATTTTGATTTACCACCTCGAAGATCTCAGTCCCTATTCGCAGTTGACCGAGGCGGCCTTTACCGCCATCGCCGAAGGTTCCCCGATGGCCATCTTGTCCACCATCACGATCACCGAGCTGCTCGTCCAGCCCTTTGCCGAAGGACCGCGTCATCGAGTGGAAGCATGTGAACGCTTCCTCCTCACCCTCCCCAACACGGCGCTGATTCCCCCGGACTATCCCATCGCCAAAGAGGCTGCGCGCCTGCGTGCTCGGTATGGCATCCGCGCGCCGGACGCGCTGCTCACGGCCACGGCGCTCAATCAACAGGCACAGGCGTTGTTGACGAACGATGCCCGTCTGCGCAGTCTGAAGGCGGAAGGGATCGCCGTATTGCTCCTTGACAGCTACGTGTAGAAAGAGGCCTTCACCGCCTCCGCGATCTCTCCGATGCTCACGGGCCGCTGAAGCACCTGCAAACGGGGCCACCCCAAGAACCCCCAGGCCTCCCGCTGCCAGGCGGCCGCGATGACCACCAGGAAGGAGCGCTCCGCAAGCCGCGCCAGGATCTCCTGGGACTCGGCGCCCCTTCCGCCTCGACCCCCTCCTCCCGGAGCTGGGCCACCAGGAGCTGGCGATGGGTGAGATCGGCATCGATGACGAGAACCATAGATTGATAGGTGATTGGGTTGCATGGCCATTGGGAGAGGTTGGAGGCTAAAGGTTGGAGGCCAATGCTTTCTCTTTTGCCTCAAACCTCAAACCTCTAACAGTTAGCGACCTAACCACCCTGTCCGGCAAGCCGCGCCAACCCCTCCCGGTTCCGGATGACGATCTGCCGTCCCTCGGTCTCCACGAGTCCTTCCCGCCGGAACTCCCCCAGGGTCAGGCTGACGGTCTCGCGGGTGGAGCCGATGAGGTTGGCCAGATCGCGGTGGCTGAACCGGGCCCGGAGGAGCAGGCCCCGCTGATCCTCCACGCCCAGGTCGCGGGCCAGATCCAGGAGGAGGTGGGCGAGGCGGGTCGGCACGTCGCGAAAGACGAGGTCTTCCACCCGGCTCTCGATCCGCCGGAGGCGCAGGCCGATGAGCTTCGTGAGCCGGAGCGCCAGGCCGGGCGTACGTTGCAGCAGGGCCTCGAACTCGCTCCGCGGCACGATACAGAGGACCGTGTCTTCCAGCGCCTCGGCCACCTCATCGCGCAGCGCGCCCTGGAGGGCGTCTACCTCGCCGAAGATCTCCCCCGGATCCAGGATCGCCAGCGTCAGCTCCTTCCCCTCCGGAGAGAGGCGGGAGATCTTCACCCGGCCGGATTTCAGAAGGTACACGGCATCGCCCAGATCGCCGGGGAGGTAGATCGGCTGGTGCCGCTTGACGGCCTTCATCCCGGCCGCCCGGTCGAGGCGCTCCAGGGTGTCCGCCGGCAGGTCGGCAAACAGGCGGATCTGTTTGAGGTGCCAGAGCTTGTTCTTCAACGCCACCCCGACGCCTTCGGATCTGGGGCGGTCCGAAGCCCATCGGATCGCACGCGATCGGGCGCTTCTCGCCCGCTAACCTTTATGGAGCTTCTGCTCGGCCAAGCGGGTCCTGAGGACGAACACCCGGTAGAAGAAGTGCAGGGCGATCTTGAGATCGCGGAGGAAGCAGTAGGCGATCTTGAGGGGATTCAGGCGGATTAAGCGGCGGCTCCGCCAGGTTTGGACCGTCTGCGTCCAATAGGCATGGAGGTCGGCCCGCGAGGTGATCCGTCGGATGGAAAAGATGTTCAGGCGGCCGAGGACCTCCCGGGATCGTCGGGCCGTCTCGGCGCGGACCTGGACCAGCATCTCGCGGCCGTCGATCCGCTCGACCCAGGCCAGGAGGTCGGCGATCTGCTGCTTGAGATTTTGGCGATCCACGCGCACGCGGCCGAGGATCTCCTGGAGATGGACCTTCAACTCGCCCGCGTGAAGCCCGCTCCGCCGGAACAGCTCGAGCAGGCGCTGTCGGACTTGCCCGAGCTCCAGGCCGTCGATCCCCCGGATCTGGAGGGCCACGTCTGCCAACCGCTGGCGGGCCTCCCGCACCCAGTCGCGCTGGGCTAGGCTCCGGCCCCGCGTCTGCAGCCACAGCTCTTCCATCTCGACGAACAGCTTAGCCCACCCTTTCAGAAGGGCCTTGATCTCCCGGTACCGGCGGCGGGCGTAGGCCCAACGGGTCTCGACGGGGAACCCCGGCCTCCGGTCCAAGCGGTGCTTGAGGCGGAAGAAGCCGGTGATCATCGGGTGCTCCCGTTCGAGGATCCCGTTCTTGTACCAGACGTAGTTCTTGAAGATGTTCCAGTAGGTGGTCCCGTCGCTCCTGAGGAGCGCGGCCTTCATGTGGTCGAAGTTGTAGAAGTTGTCCCAGGCCTCGCGGTAGGCGCGGAACAACTCGCCGGGAGCGAAATGGGGGTGGAGGATCGTTTCGTGGAAGGAGTCGTACCGGTTGTAGTCGGGGTCCAGCGGCTCCCCCTTCCGGACCATCTCGAGATGGTCCATCGACCCGGGCAACGGCGTCAGCAGGAAGAAGGAGGCCATGTCCACCTGAATCTCCTCGGACAGGCGCCGGACATCCTCCCGCACCGTCTCGGGCCGGTCGTGCGGGAAGCCGATGATGTATCCCACGTGGGTCACCACCCCCGCATGGTGCCAGGCCGCGATGAAGTCCCGGTATTCCTCGACCTTGTTCTGCGTCTTGGCCGCCGCCTTGAGGTTCTCTGTGTTGATGCTCTCCATCCCGATGAAGACCTGCGAGCAACCGGCCCGCGACGCCTTCCGGATAAAGTGGGGGATCTTGTGGCACAGGAGGTCGACCTGGATCGTGAACTCCACCGGGATCCCCTCCTCCTCCCTGAGCCGGATGAGGGTGTCGAAGATCCGCTCCCAGTTGGGGTTGCGGGCGAAGTTGTCGTCGGTGAAGAAGTAGAAGTAGACCCCGTGGCTCCGGTACTGTGCCCGGATAATTTCGGCGATCCGCTCCGGGTCGCGGTAGCGCATCTTTTTGCCCTGGACGTTGATGATCGTGCAGAAGGAGCAGTCGAAGGGGCAGCCCCGTCCGGCGTCGATCGTCCCGAACTTGGAGAAGGCGAACCGCTTGAGGTATCGCTGGTGAATCGCGGGGATCGGCTGATGCCGGAGGTCGGGCTTGTCGTCGAGAAAGTCGTACACGGGCTTAAGTCGCCCCTCCACGGCGGCCTGGAGGATCTCCCCCCAGGCTTCCTCCACCTCCCCCTTGACGATCGTCACCCCGCGGTTGATGAGGGTCTGAAGATCCGGAGGCATCTCGGGGATGAGGGCCAGGAGGCCGCTGACATGGAACCCGCCCAGCAGGACCGTCAAGCCGTGCGCGCGGAACTGCATGGCTAGGTCGTACGCCCGGGGGTACTGGTTCGTCTGGACGCCGACCAGGCAGACGATCGTTTGGGCCCCCAGCCGCCGGGCCGTCCTCGCGATTCGGTCCACCCGGACTCGCTGGACGGTCTCGTCGATGAGGTGGATGCGGACTTGCAGGTCCTTCCCCAAGAGGCCCTGCCGGACGACGTCCATCGTCAGGCTGTGCAGGCAGGCCAGCGTGTTG
>JACRHK010000150.1 GCA_016217625.1 Nitrospirota bacterium | reverse complement strand
GCTCCCGTCGTGCGCCTCCAGGATGCGATCCACCACTGCCAGACCCAGCCCTGTCCCCCCCGGCCTGGTCGTATAGAACGGATTAAAGACCCTCCCGAGATGTTTCCTGTCAATGCCCTCCCCCGTGTCGGAGAAGACGATCTTGACTGAACTCCCGCTATCCGAGGTCCCAGCCCGTCCGGCAGTCCCCGATTCCATCGGGACAGGCAGACGAGGTCTCACATCAAATCCCCCCTTACCCCCCGTCACCCCCACCCTTCCCTCCCCCGCGAGTGGGGAGGGAAATAGGGAGGGGGAGATTAAAGGGGGGTTGAGGGAATTAGACTTCGGGTTTCTATACTCGGTCGTCACCGTGAGCGTCCCCCCGTCCGGCATGGACGCCAGGGCATTGATGGCCAGGTTCCAGAAGACCTGGCGCATCTGGTGGGGATCCACGCAGACCTCCACGCCGGCGGGTTGCTCCTGGAACTGCGTGACGATCTTGATTCCGTCTCGGTACGAGTCGATTCCGACCTGGCACTCCGGCCGTTTCCTGATCAGCTCCAGGGTCTCCTCCAGGAGCGTCTCGATCCGGCACTGGGTCCGCTGGGGGGGCTTGGGGCGGGCGAACGTGAGGAAGTCGCTGACGATCTGGTTCAGGCGGTCGGTTTCCCTCAGGACGATCTCCATCAGCCGCCTCCCCTCGTCATCGAGGGATCGTTCCCCCTTGAGCACCTCGATGGAGCCGCTGAGGGAGGCCAGAGGGTTCCTGATCTCGTGCGCGACGCCGGCCGCCATCTCGCCGAGCGCCGCCAAACGGTCCTTGCGCTTGATCTCCTCCTCCATCTCCATCAGCCGCGTGAGGTCCTGGAAGATCCCGATCATCCCCTTGACGCGACCCTCCCGGTCCTTGAACGGGGAGAGCGTCATCCCCAGGATCAGCCGCCCCCCCTCCCTGCGCGTGGTCTCTGCTTCAAACCGCCTGGGGGGGAAGACCCCGGAAGCCATCCGTCCGGCCGTCTCTTGAATCACGGGGAAGGGAAAGACCTTCGTCACGGACTTTCCCAGCACGCCAAGCGCCGGCTGTCCCGTGATCGCCTCTGCCGCGGGGTTCACGGAAGTCATTCGCCCCTCCAAGTCTGTTGTGAACAGCCCGCTCGACATGCTCTGGATCACCTCGTTGCTGAAGACCTGGAGGTCCAGCAGGCGATCTTGCCGCTCCTCGAGACGCCGGCTCACCCGGATCAACCGCTCGGAGAGTTCGCTCCCCAGATACCCGATGACAAAGAAGGTCAGGATGTTGAGGAACAGGGCATACAGGACCCCTTCCCCCTCGGGCCACGCGCCCGCGATCCCGCGCAGGAAGCCATAGTATTGTAAATTCGCCAGACCGCCGTAAAGGATCGCGCTCAGGCCGGCAACGAGGAACGCCCCCCTTCGGAAGAGAAGAAGGGCGCTCGCCAGAACTGGGAGGTTATAAATGGGGGGGAAGGCGCTCTGCACCCCGCCCGACACCAGGAGGAGGAGCGTGACGAAGCAGACATCCCCCGTCATCTGGAGATAGGCCTGGGCGCGGGGATGCCAACCGCCTCGAAACAGGAGATAGTACACGCCCGTCGCGAGGAGGACGATCACGGAGAGCGTCAGGATCTTGCTGGGATGGTAAAGGGTCTGCTCCCCGTAACGGAGATGGAGGAAGGCCAGGAAGCCAATCAGCAGGGCGACGAGGAGGAGCCGGATGAGCATGAGCCACTTGAGCTTGCCCAGCAGCTCCTCGTGCGACCAGCCGGCGGATGAAGGAGAGGCATACAAGGTTCAACGTCCTGTGTCAGGAGGCAAAGCAGATGCCTCGTGCTACGTGCGCTAGCGCTAGGTTAAGGTTAAGGTTAAGGTTAAGGCTAAGGTTCTGATAGTATAAGTCTAAACCTCAACCTCAGCCTCAGCCTTGCTCGGAGCGCGCAGCGCGCAGCCCGAGGCGCGAGACACGCCATGGCTATTTAATCACCGACACGAGCTTGAAGATCGGCAGGTACATCGAGATGACGATGCCGCCGACCGTCGTGCCGAGGAAGACGATCATCACAGGCTCCAGGAGCGACGTGAGGTTGGCCACGGCGACGTCCACCTCCTCCTCGTAGAAGTCGGCGATCTTCCCCAGCATCGTATCGAGGGCGCCGGTGGACTCCCCCACGGCGATCATCGAAGTGACCATGGGCGGGAAGACCTTGGACGCGCTCAGCGGGTCGGCCAGCGTCTTCCCCTCGCTCACGCTCTGGCGGGTCTCCACCACGGCCTTCTCGATGACGCGATTGCCGGCCGTGCGGGCGACGATCTGAAGGCCGTCCAGGATGGGCACGCCGCTCGAGATCAGCGTCCCGAGCGTCCGGGTGAACTTCGCCACGGCGACCTTCCGGATGAGGATCCCGACGATCGGCAGGCGGAGGAGGAGCCGGTCGATGATCATCCTCCCCTTCTGTGTCTTGTAAGCGAGCCGGATCCCGACGGCCAGGAGGATGATGCTCCCCAGGACGATCCCGCCCCCCATCCAGCTCGCCACGAAGTTGCTGGCGCTGACGACGATCTGCGTGGGCAGCGGCAGGGTGGCGCCGAACCCTTCGTACATCTTGGCGAAGACGGGGATGACAAAGATCATGATGATCGCCAGGACGGCCACGGCCACGCCGATCACGACGGCCGGGTAGATCATGGCCGACTTGACCCGCTTCTTGAGCTTCATCACCTTCTCGATGTGGGCGGCCAGGCGGTTCAAGATCGTGTCGAGGATGCCGCCCGCCTCGCCCGCCGACGTCATGTTCACGTAGAGGTCGTTGAAGACCTTGGGGTGCTTCTTCAGGGCGTCGGTGAGCGTTGCGCCGGACTCCACGTCCTGGCGGATCTGGGTGATCACCTTGGCGAGGGTCTTGTTCTCCGTCTGCTGGGAGAGGATCTCCAGGCACTGGACCAGGGGGAGCCCCGCGTCAATCATCGTCGCGAACTGGCGGGTAAAGACCGTCAGGTCTTTGTCCGAGACCCTCCCCCCGATGCCGGGGAGCTTGAGCTCAAACCCCTTCGCTTTCGGCTTGACGACCGTGGGCAGGATCTGCTGCCTGCGCAACAGGGCGATGGCCTCCTCCCGGCTCGCCGCGGCCACCTCCCCCCGCTGAACCGTCCCCTGCCGGGTCCTCCCCTCGTATCGGAACGTCACTGCTGGCATAATCGATCCCTCCTATCTCCCCCGCTTGCTTTCAGTCACCGCGGTCTGGCCGAGTGTCTGGTACTCCTTCGCCGACTGGACGGCGGGCCCCACCCCGCTTCGGTTGATCATCTGGATGATCTCCTCCGGGATGGAGGACCGCCCGACCGCCTCCTCGTAGGTGATCAACCGCTTGGAGTAGAGGTCGAACAGCGACTGGTTCATCGTCTGCATCCCGAACTTCGCCTGCCCCGTCTGCATCATCGAATAGATCTGGTGGACCTTGTCCTCGCGGATGAGGTTGCGGATGGCGGGGTTGGGGACCATCACCTCGACCGACAGGACGCGCCCCCGCCCGCCGGCCTTGGGCAGGAGCTGCTGAGACAGCACCCCCTCCAGGACGAAGGAGAGCTGCGCCCGCACCTGGGACTGCTGGTGCGGGGGGAAGACGTCGATGATCCGGTTCATCGTCTGTGATGCCGAGTTCGTGTGGAGCGTCGCCAGGGTCAAATGCCCCGTCTCCGACACGATCAGGGCCGCCTCGATCGTCTCCAGGTCGCGCATCTCGCCGATGAGGACCACGTCGGGGTCCTGGCGGAGGATGTACTTCAGCGCCGCGCCGAACGATTTCGTGTCGGAGTTGACCTCCCGCTGGTTGACCACGCATTTCTTATGGTGATGCAGGTACTCGATCGGGTCTTCGACCGTCACGATGTGCTCGTGTCGCTCGCCGTTGATCTTGTCGATCATGGCGGCGAGCGTGGTCGACTTCCCGCTTCCGGTGGGGCCCGTCACCAGGATGAGCCCCCGCGGCTTTTTCACCAGGTCCTCCACCACCTCCGGCAGGCCCAGCTCCTGGAACGTGAGGATCTTGAAGGGGATCGTCCGGATAGCGGCCGCCACGGCCCCGCGCTGCATGAAGACGTTGCACCGGAAACGGGAGAGCCCCTTGAGCCCGAACGAGAGGTCCAGCTCGTGGTTCTCCTCGAACTTGTGCTTCTGGGCGTCGGTGAGGATGCTGTAGCAGAGCTGCTTCGTCTCCGACGCGTTCAGCGGGGGCGCGTTCAGCGGCAGCAGCTTCCCGTCGATCCGGAGCTGGGGGGGGGAGCCGGTCGTGATGTGCAGGTCCGAGGACCCCTTTTCAATCATCGTTTGGAGCAGTTGATGCAGATTCGCCATGAAGCCACCCCTTTCAATGAGTCAATGAGTCAATAAGCGATGAGTCGAACTTAACTTAATGACTTATTGACTTAATGACATATTGACTTTTTCCCCTCACCATTCACTCCCCCTCAGTCCCCAAACGTCACCCGCAACACCTCTTCCACGGAGGTGACGCCGTCCTTGACCTTCTGGAGGCCGCTCATCCGCAGCGTCCTCATGCCGAGCTGGATCGCCTTCTTCTTGATCTCGCCGGCCGAGGCCCCCTCCAGGATGAGCTCCCGGATCTCCTCCCGCACCGGCATCACCTCGTAGAGGGCGATCCGCCCCCTGTATCCGGTGTTGTTGCAGTTCAAGCACCCCTTCCCCCGGTGACAGACCACGCGCTCGGCCTCCTCCGGGGAGAAACCGATGTTCACCAGCGCGCGTTGGGGGATCTCCTCCACGGCCTTGCAGTCCTGGCAGACCTTCCGCGCCAGGCGCTGGGCCAGGATCAACAGGACCGAGGACGAGACCAGGAAGGGCTCGACCCCCATGTTCAGCAGCCGGTTGATCGTGCTGGGGGCGTCGTTCGTGTGGAGGGTCGACAGCACCAGGTGCCCGGTGAGGGCCGCCTTGACCGCGATCTCCGCGGTCTCGTAGTCCCGGATCTCGCCCACCATGATGACATCCGGATCTTGGCGGAGAAAGGAGCGGAGGGCCGCCGCAAAGTTCAGTCCGATCTCGTCCTTCATCTGCACCTGGTTGATCCCGAAGAGGTTGTACTCCACCGGGTCCTCGGCCGTGATGATGTTCGTCCCCACCACGTTGATGGTGCTCAGGGCGGAGTACAGCGTCGTGGTCTTCCCGCTCCCGGTGGGACCCGTCACCAGCGCCATCCCGAATGGAGCGCTGATCGCCTCCTGGAAATCGCGCAGCGCCTCCTGCTCGAACCCCAGCTTGGTGAGGTCCAGGACGAGGCTGCCCCGGTCCAGGATCCGCATCACGATCTTTTCCCCGAAGATGGTGGGCAGCGTCGAGACGCGCAGGTCGATCTCGCGCCCCTTCATTTTCACCTTGATCCGGCCGTCCTGGGGGAGCCGCCGCTCAGCGATGTCCATCTCGGCCATAATCTTGATGCGGGAAGTCAGGGCGGCGCGGAGGCGCATCGGCG
>JACRHK010000011.1 GCA_016217625.1 Nitrospirota bacterium | reverse complement strand
CAAACAGCCGGTGACCCGCGCGGAGATCGAGGAGATCCGCGGGGTCGATGCCGGGGCGGTGCTGAAGACGCTGCTGGAACGCCGTCTCATCCGGATCGTGGGTCGGATGGACGCGGCGGGGCGTCCCCTGATCTACGGGACGACGCCCGCGTTTCTCCAGCACTTCGGCCTGAAAGACCTCACGGAGCTCCCGTCGCTCAGGGAGTTTCAGGAGATGGCTCAGGGGGAGCTGCCGCTGGAAGATGTCAGGGGTCATCCCGCCACGGCGGGCAGGGAGTCGGAAGTCAAGGAAGCAATGAGCAATGAGCAATGAGCAATGAGCAATGAGCAATGAGTTGGTCAGCATGCTCGTTGCTGTAGCGGGTCAGGAGGGAGCTTGAAGCCGCGGTTTGCGATCTGGTGCCTGATTGGGTTGGGATGGTTTGTCCTGGCGGCTCCGGCCTCCGCGGAGGAGATCCACCAGGTGCGCCAGGGGGAGACGCTCAGCAAGATCGCCCACCGCTACGGCGTCTCCGTGAAGGAGATCCGCGAGGCGAACCGCCTCTCCTCCACCAAGATCCGCGCTGGGCGGGCGCTCCTGATCCCCACGAGGGATCCGGAACCTGTTCCCGGCCCAAGCGAATCGTCCCAGCCGGATACCCTTCTGGATGAACAGGCGGGCTCGATCTCTGCGTTGACCGAGCCGCAGGAGGCCTCCCTCCTCGAACAGGCCGTCCGGGCGTTCCTCGGCGTTCCCTACCGGTTCGGCGGGTCGTCCTCCCGGGGGATCGATTGCTCAGCATTCGTCCAGAAGGTCTTCCATGCGTTTTCCATCGTCCTCCCCCGGACGGCCCGCGAGCAGTATCAGGTCGGGACGCCGGTTTCCAAAGAAGAACTGGCCGTGGGGGATCTGGTCTTCTTCCGCACCTATCGCCGGGATGTCTCCCATGTGGGGATCTACGTGGGGGACGACCGCTTCGCCCACGCCTCCCGCAAAGACCGGAAGGTCGCCGTCAGCTCGCTCAACCATCCCTACTACGCGAAGCGCTACCTGGGGGCCCGGCGGGTGATGGAGGCGGAGGCCCTTGAGAGAAGTCAGGAGTCGGAAGTCGGAGGTTAGGATCCGAGAGTCGTGACCGTGACCGTGGCCCGTGAAAGAGGAAATCACGTGACCGTGACGGTGACCCGTGATGTAAGGATCTTCCGGTCACGGTCACGGGACACCGTCACGTTCTTTTCCCCCGTCACGGTCACGGACCTCGGTCACGTTGACTACCGCCACATCTGCTCCAGGTGGGCCATGGGGATCTGGTGGGTCTCGCAATACTCCCGCTCCAACTCTTCGATGTAAAAACGATCGAGCCCGCTGAACTGGAGGAAGTCCTCGCGGAGCTGGCGGTTTTTGGAGGCCAGCGCCTTGGGGAGGATGGTGTTCAGGTAGAGCGACTCCTTCTTCAGGTCCAACAGAATCCCCTCGATGAGCCCGTTGGTGATCTGCACGCCCATGAACCGCTTGGCCTTGAGGATATTGGCCAGCCCCTGGACGAACGCGTCCTGATCCTGGCGGCTCTTGTGCTCAAGGCGCGTGCTCTTGATGCGGGCTTTCAGGTAGCTCCGGACCCGCGCGGCCACGCGTTCCTCCTGAGCGAACTGGCCGAGCTCCTGAGCCAGGTCCCTGAGGGAGATGATTCCTTCCTCGATCTGATCCAGCCCCCGTTTCAGGATTTCGAGCTTCTTCCGACCGTAGCGGGTGAGGTAAGGGTCGCGCCGCAGGGGGTCGATGAAGACCTCCCGGAACAGCCCCGGCTTGACCTTCTCGAACTCCCGCTTGCTGCCCAGGAGGCTCCGGAGATGCTCCTCCGAAAGGGCGGCGCCTTCGATGAGGGCGAGGCGGTTGATGAAGTTGGCCGCGGAGTCGTACCGGTCCAGATAGGCGACGATGGTCCCGAACTGCTCCAGGAGGCGCGCGTCGCCTACCGCCTGGGCCTTCTCGTCGCAGGTCCGGCAAGCATCCAACAACAGGAGATCGAACGAGGCGTCGCGGAGGGCCGTGGCATGCTGTTTCGTCTTGATCAGGCGGACCAGATCCTCAGGGGGGATGGGGCACTCCACGGCGCGGGGGGAGAGGAAGATGTCCTGGAGGATGGCCCGCGTTTCGGTCAGGTACTCCGGTTCATCCAGCTTGGGAATCTGATGCTCCCGCAGGAGGTGGGCGTCCATGGAGTCGAAGAGGACCAGGGGGATGGCGTTCCGCATCCCCAGGGTGCGCAGGCGGTGCAGCCGGGCCATATCGGCGGGGCTGATCGGCCCCTTATCCTCCAGACTGAGGAGGGTCTCTCGGTACTCCTCCACGATCCGGATATTGTCGGGGTGTTTGGAGATAACGTCGATCTTGATCCGTTCTTGCTGATAGAGGTCCAGCGCCATCTCGTGCGCGAGGGCCTCCACCTGCCGGAGGTCTTCCCCTCCCAGGTTCCGCTCCCTGGCGTAGATCTCCCGGATCGCGTCCCGATAGGCCTGATGGGGGCGATGGATGAGCCGGAAGAGGAAGACGACGGCCCGCGGATCCTGAATCTCATCGAGAATCTCCCGCGCGATCCGGGCGTCATCCTCCCGTCCTACGGAGGGAGACCGTTTCAGCAATCTTCCCAGGTGTTTCAAGATCTCTTCTTGCTGCGCGCGGGGCTTCCCCTGGTGGTCCCAGTGGAGGAAGAAAAAGTAGTTGCAGATGGCGTGGCCGTGCAGGAAGACCTGGTCGAAACCCTGGTGGCCTTCCGTGTCGTTCGTAAAGATGATCCGCCGGAGCGTGGGAGCGTAGTAGGCGCCATACAGGATCAACCGGTTGCGGATCTCCGGCCGCCGGAGGTCCTGGGGCGGCTGCTCCACGCCGAACATCTGCTCGCAGAAGGAGCCCCCGTTGCCCCGGTAGGAGACCCCCTGGTCGGTGAGGATGAACTCGTTGCCGGACGAGAAGAAGCGCTCGCGGCTGTGGCCGCCCCCTTGATCTGTCTCGTGGAAGAAGCGGTTGCCGATCTCCGCCCCCGCCACGGTGGCGTAGAAGGTGATTCTCGGATTGATCTGGCCGTGGAGCCGGATGTCCTGGAGCATGGTCCTCCCTGGAAAATATGGTACTATTATACCTGAGCGCTCAGCATTCAGCAATCAGCACTCAGCCTGAAGCTGAAAGCTGACCGCTGATCGCTGAGGGCTTGCTCATGATCGTCGGCATTCCCAAAGAGATCAAGGACCGGGAGGCGAGGGTCGGGCTGACCCCCGCGGGGGCGCGGGCCCTCACGGCGGCCGGCCACCGGGTGCTCGTGGAAGCCGGCGCGGGAGCGGGAAGCGGCCATCCCGATGCCGCGTACCAGGCGGCGGGGGGTGAAGTGGTCCCCAAGGCGGCCGATGCCTGGGGGGCCGACCTCGTCGTCAAGGTCAAGGAGCCGCTCCCGGCCGAGTATCCCTTCCTGCGTCCGGGGCTCACCCTCTTCACCTATCTGCATCTGGCGGCTGTTCCCGATCTGGCCCGGGCGCTCCTGGAGCAAAAGGTCCGGGCCGTGGCGTATGAGACGGTGCAGTTGGGCGACGGCACGCTTCCCTTGCTTGTTCCCATGAGCCGGATTGCGGGGCGGCTGGCCGTCCAGGTGGGGGCTCATTATCTGGAACGGCCTCAGGGAGGGAAAGGGATCCTGCTGGGAGGCGTGCCGGGCGTTGCGCCGGGGCTGGTCGTCATCTTAGGGAGCGGGACCGTGGGGCACGAGGCGGCCCGCATGGCCCTTGGCCTCGGGGCGGAGGTCGTGGTGCTCGGCCGCAACAGCCGTCAGCTCGCCCACATGGAGGAGCGGCTGAACGGGCGCCTCTCTACCCGGGTCCTCGATCCGTTGGTCCTGGAAACGGAGGTGCAGCGGGCGGACCTCCTGATTGGGGCGGTGGCGGTACCCGGCGCGCGGACGCCGGTCCTCGTCTTCCGCGACCTCGTGGGCCGGATGGAGCCGGGATCCGTGATTGTCGATGTCTCGGTGGATCAGGGCGGCTGCATCGAGACGGCCCGCCCTACCTCCCACACCCATCCCGTCTACACCGAATCCGGGGTGATCCACTACGGCGTCCCCAACATGCCGGGGGCCGTGCCCCGGACCGCCACTGCGGCCCTGACGGCCGTGACGCTGCCCTACGTGCTGAAGCTGGCCGCGCAGGGGTTGGAGCGGGTCGCCCGCGAAGATCCGGCCCTGGCGAAAGGGGTCCTTCTCTACGAGGGACGCGCGGCGCATCCCGAAGTCGCTCGCGCCCTCTCCCTTCCTTGCAAGCCAATCGCCTGGTAATGTTTTCCCTTGTACACGGGTTACTGGTGCGGGCTTCTTCAAGAAGGCCGCCCGGATAAAGCACAAATTCCCCTAACGTCCGGGATAAATTGACACGATGGGGCGCCTGTTCTATAGTAAAATTCCGACTCGCTGTCCGGTGGGGGGTCAATCTCTGATGGGGAAGGGGATCGCGCAGTGAGCATACAGGAAGTGTGGGAAGCCTTCCGCTCTGAGCTCCAGGAAGTCGAGGAGGAGCTGCAGGGATCTCTTCGATCCCATACCGCCCTGATCCCCGACGTGGCCCGCCACCTCCTGGGCAGCGGGGGAAAACGCCTTCGCCCGCTCCTGGTCCTGTTGTCCGCCCGTCTGTGCGGGTACCGGGGGCGGGAGGATCGGGTGCTGGGAGCCGTCGTGGAGCTCATCCATTCGGCGTCCCTCCTGCACGACGATGTGGTGGATCATGCCGAGGTCCGTCGCGGCCGCCCGGTCGCGAACCTCTTGTGGAACAATCAGACCGCGATCCTCGTGGGGGATTATCTTTACTCCAAGGCCCTCCGCCTGGCCGTGGGGTTGGGAAGCGTGCGGGTGATGGAGACCCTCTCCGAGGCGTCTCTCCGGATGGCCGAGGGGGAGGTGTTGGATCTCGTTCACTCCGGCGACCTCGGCCTCTCCGAGACGGAGTATCTTGATCTCATCGAGGCCAAGACGGCGGCCCTCATCGCCGCCTCCTGTCGGTTGGGGGCCGTGCTGGCAGGGCGGGGAGTCGAACAAGAGGAGGCGCTCTACCGTTACGGGATGGGGGTGGGGATGGCGTTCCAGATCGCCGATGATGTCCTGGATTATACAGCGGAGGAGAAACGGCTGGGCAAGGCGTTGGGGAAGGATCTGCGCGAAGGGAAGGTGACGCTTCCCGTCATCCGCTTCCTCGAGAAGGGACGGTCCGAGGAGACGCAACGGGTGCGGCGTCTCCTCGCGGCACGGCAGTTCACCGCGGAGGATCTCGCCGACATTTGCGGGATGCTCCGGGACTCCGGCGCCCTCGCCTATGCCGTCTCCCGCGCGCGCGAGTATGCGCGGGATGCCGTGGCGGCTTTGGAGGCCTTTGAAGGAGACCCCTTGCGCCAATCCCTTGCCGTGGTGGCGGAGTATGTGATCGATCGGGACAGCTAAAGATAGCTGGATGGCCAGATTACTGGATGGCTAGATGGCTATATCTCGTTATCCAACCCACCAGCTATCCACCCTGTGATGAAGGTCGGAGAGCGGATTGATCACTATGAGGTGGAGGCGATCCTACACCGGGGCGCGATGGCCGATCTCTATCGCGCCAGAGACCTGCGGAATGGCCGGATCGTCGCGCTGAAGGTCCCCCGGCTCGGGTTCGGCGCGGATCCCGTGCTGTTCGACTGTTACAAACGGGAGGAGGCGTTGGGCAGGCGCTTACGCCACCCCCACATCGTTGCCTATCTCGATGAGGGGGCGAAGAGCCGCCCCTACCTGGTCATGGAGTTCCTGGAGGGACGGGATCTCCGGGATCTGCTGCGGGAGCGCGGACGTTTCTCCTACGAGGAGGTCCGCCGGTGGGGGGCGCAGGTCTGCGACGCGCTGGCCTACCTGCATGGGCAGGGGGTCATCTATCACGATTGCAAGCCGGAGAACCTTTTCCTCATGCGGGAGGGGACGATCAAACTGCTCGATCTGGGCCTGGCCGCGTGGCCGGAGGCGGGCCTCCAATGGGTCAACCCCGAAGTGTCGGCGGGCGGGCGGCCGCTGGGCACCCCGGCCTATGTGGCCCCGGAGGTGCTCCGGGGCGTGCGCACGGATCCCCGCAGCGACCTCTATTCCCTCGGCCTTGTCCTCTATGAACTGTTGCTCGGCACGCTCCCGTTCCACGGGCGGCGTCCCGAGGTGGTGGCCAGAAAGCGGCGGTATTGGGAGCCGGTCCCGCCCCGCTACCATCAGCCGTCATTTTTTCCGGAGATGCAGGAGATCCTGCTGCGGGCCCTCGAGCGCGATCCCGAGCGGCGCTACCAAACGGCGGAGGCGCTGGCCCTGGATCTCGCCGCGCCCGAGCGGATCGCTTTGACCCCCCGCGCGTTCGCGCACGATCCCCCCTCCCGTTGGCGGGCCTGGCTGCGGTGGGCTGCGAATGCACTCTCTTGATGTGATCCATTAAAAATCGAGGGGACTTTTGGCCTCTTTCAGGGTTCTGCTCGGGATGCAATGCGTGTAAACCATCGTGGTTCTTACATCGCTGTGCCCAAGCAGTGTTTGGATCGTGCGTATATCATAGTTGGCCTGCAGCAGGTGTGTGGCAAAGCTGTGTCGGAAGGTGTGAGACGAGACGCGCTTCGTGAGCTTTGTTTTAAAGACAGCGGCCCTGATAGCCTTTTGGACATGCGATTCGTGAATGTGGTATCGCCTCTTTTCATTGGAGCCTTCGACGAGCGTCAGCGTCTTCTGCGGAAAGAACCACTGCCATATGAATTCCCTGGCGGCGTTCTTGTACTTCTTCTCAAGCAGATGATCAAGAAACACACCCGCATAGCCGGCCGCGAGGTCCCGGT
>JACRHK010000148.1 GCA_016217625.1 Nitrospirota bacterium | reverse complement strand
GCGCCATCCGATCCTTCCGGAGGTCGACCCCCTGGTCCTTCTTGAACTCATCGCAGATCCATTCGATGATCCGCTGGTCGAAGTCGTCGCCTCCCAGATAGGTGTCCCCGTTCGTCGATTTGACCTCGAAGACTCCCTCGCCCAGCTCCAAGACGGAGATGTCGAACGTCCCGCCCCCCAGGTCGTAGACGGCGATCGTCTCATCCTTCTTCTTCTCAATGCCATAGGCGAGCGAGGCGGCGGTCGGCTCATTGATGATGCGGAGCACGTTGAGGCCCGCGATCGTTCCGGCGTCCTTCGTCGCCTGCCGCTGCGAGTCGTTGAAATAGGCGGGCACGGTGATGACGGCATCGTTGATCTTCTCGCCCAGGTAGTCTTCCGCCGCCTGGCGCAGCTTCTGGAGGATCATGGCTGAGATCTCGGAGGGGCTGTGCCGTTTGCCCCGGATCTCCACGTGGGCGTCCCCGTTGGGCGCTTCGACGATCTTGTAGGGGAGATGCTTCGTCGCCTCGGCGACCACAGGAGTATCCTTCTTCCGTCCGACGAGACGCTTAATCGAAAAAACGGTGTTCTCCGGATTGGTAATCGCCTGCCGCTTGGCAATCTGCCCCACCAGCCGCTCCCCCGACTCGGCGAAGGCCACTACCGAAGGAGTCAGCCGGGCCCCCTCCTGGTTGGGGATCACGACCGGTTCGCCCCCCTCCAGGATCGCCACCACGGAGTTGGTCGTTCCTAAATCAATGCCGATAACCTTTCCCATAGTTGCCTCCTATCTAAGTGACAGTCAGTAGTCAAGAGTCAAAAGTCAGAAGTGACAAGCTGTTGCTCTCTCCTGACCCCTGTACGAGCCAACTCCTGTTGGCGACTCTCTTTCGCCGTCAGGAGACGGCTCCTACCTCACTCATGACTCCTGACTTCCTTGTTCCGGCTGCTTCGACACAATCACCTTCGCCGGGCGGAGGGCGCGGTCATGGAGACAGTATCCCTTCTGGACCTCTTCGACCACGGTCAGCGAAGGGTGCTCTTCCGACTCCACCTGTCCGATCGCCTCGTGCCACGCGGGATCGAACGCTCCGCCCAGGGGAGTCACTTCCGACACCCCGAACTTCGCGAGGACGTCCTTGAACTGCTTGAGCGTCAGCTCCACCCCCTCGGTCAACGCCCGGAGGCCCGCCGAGGTCCCTTCCTCCGGAACGTGGCGGAGGGCCATCTCCAGATGGTCGACCACGGGGAGCAGATCCAGAAAAACTTTCTCGTTGGCGTACTTGATCCAGTCCGCTCTGTCCCGCACAACCCGCTTCTTGTAGTTGTCGAACTCGGCCAGAGCCCGGAGGTACTTGTCCTTCAACTGATCCAGCGCGCGCTGTCTCTCGTCCAAGAGATCCTGGAGCGAGGTTTCTTCCGCGGCCCCGCTGGGCGGGGCTTCGGCCCCGCCCCCAGGCGGGGTCTCCGGCCGGCCTTCAGAGGGGTGTGCGGTTTCCTCGACCACGTGCGCTCCTAGTGCCGTTCCAACTTGTGACGCCAAGATGGAACCGCTTGCTTTCCGTCAACAACTGCCACTCTGCGAGATGAGTTCGTCACCATAAAAAAGTCGGAACGGCACTAGGCGTGCTGCGTCAAGATGCGGCTGATGAGCCGCGCCATGGAATCGACCATGGGGATGACATGGGCATAAGGCATCCTCGTGGGACCGATCACGCCGAGGGTCCCTGCGGCGCGACCGCTCTCCCGGTAGCGAGCCACCACCAGGCTGCATCCATGCTTCTCAAGGGAGGCGGTCTCCGATCCGATAAAAACCTGCACCCCGTCGGCATCCAGACAGCGGTCCAAGATCTTCAAGATCCCGGCCTTCTCTTCGAAGGTCGTCATGACCGCCTTCAGCCGCTCCAGATTGGCGAACTCCGGGAAATCCATGATCTTGGTCATCCCGACGAGGTAGACCTCCCGCTTGTCGTCCGCGACCTCCCGGATCGCCCGCAGGACCTCCCCCATCAGCTGGGTATACAGGGCTCGCTCCCGCTGCATCCGCTCCAGCAACCGCTGCCGGATCTGGGAAAGCGTCAGCCCCCCGGGTTCCATAGACAGGAATTCCGTGAGCCGATCCAGTTCCGCTTGGGAGCAATCCTCTTGGAGGCGCAGCAGCTTGTGCTGCACGCCTCCGGCATCGGTCACGAAGACCGCCAGGATCAGCCGCTCACGCAGACGGATGAGCTCGATGTGGCGAAAGACAGCGTCCATCCACGTCGCGGTGACCACTCCGGCGTACCGCGACAGTTCCGAGAGCACCTGCGAGGCGACCTGGAACAACCCGGTCCTGTCCTGCTCCGGAGCCTCCAGCCCTGCTCGGAGCGGGGCCAGCGTATCTTCCCCAATTTCCGTACGGCGATCCCTGTAGAGCAAGGTGTTCACGTAGAAGCGATACCCCTTGTCGGTCGGGATACGACCCGCGGACGTGTGGGGATGAGAGAGATACCCCCTCTCCTCCAGATCGGCCATGACGTGCCGGACCGTCGCGGGACTCATCGGGAGCGAGTACTTCTTTGTGACCGTCAGCGATCCCACGGGATCGGCCGTCGAAATGTAACTCTCGATGACGGCCTTCAGGATGTGCCGGCTCCGCTCATCAAGCGTCATCGTCCCCATTGCCCCTCAGATGCAAATCCTTTGACCATTCGCATCTTCCAGACCCTCATGCCCGGAAAAACCCGCACGGTAGCGCGTTCCAGCCACGAGTGCCATTCACTGTAACAACTCTTCCCCCGCTTGTCAAGGTCGCAACATGCCGTGGAAAGCCCTTTTTTCGCTCTGCACGCCGCATGCTGCGGCCCGTTTAACCGGATCGATCCCGACGAGCCCTGATCCGCTTTGCCGTCGCCCGGATGGCATCGGGGATGTTGCGGTTCTTCTCCAGCAGCATGAGGTCCCGGCTGCGCAGATCATGGACGTGTTCTAAAGCCACGCCGATGGGGGTTCGGGGGTTATTGACCAGGGCGGTGATGACCTCGTAGGACTTGATCCACTCGCGCCGCTTGGCGATCTCGCGCAGGATGTCTTCCGGCACATTCCGCGACTGGGCGATCATCTGCACTTCCGTCTCGGACAACCGCGGGTTCACCAGCACGGTGAGGGCGACTTCCTTGTTCGCGTCCCGGATCAGGATCATCCGGGCTTCCCGGTCTCCCTTCAGGGCGAGCTGGACCTTCTCGGCGACGTTCATCCGCTGGACCTGCCTCAGCAGGCTCGCCTCCCGAAGCTCGGCGTCTTCTTTCGCCTTCCGCGCCACCCGGTCGTGCGCCGCGGGGGTTCCGCCGGGGCGGACTTGCAGGCCGAGCCGCTCCGTGAGCGCCTCTTTCAGGCTCCCCCCTCCGCCCCCCCCCTCCTCGCGGAGGAAGCGGAAGGTCTCGCCCCCCAAACGCGGATGTTCCAGCAAGGTCCGGATCACCTCGCCCTGGTCCCGGTACGCGACGGCCACAGCGTGGAGGATGTCGGGGCTCGTCCCCGGATCCCGGATGACGGCCTCAAGCCCCGCGGAGGAGAGATGTTCCACCTGCAAGGGGATCTGCAGGGGCGTGTTCCCCAAGATCGTCTGCCAGAGCCGCAGGCTCCGGATGACAGACCCCTCGCTCATCTCCCCCCTCCCGTTCTCAGGTACAGGAGATATTCCACGTTCCCTTTCTGCCCCGGGATCGGAGAAGGCAGCAGACCGGCTTCCTCCAAACCCAGCGCGAGGGCCGCGGCCTGCACCGCCCGGACCGTCTCCTCCCGCAGGATCGGATCGCGGACCACCCCCCCCTTGCCGACCATCCCCTTGCCGACCTCGAATTGGGGTTTCACCAGGGCCACGATTTCGGCGGGGAACGCGAGGCATCGCAGGACCTCGGGCAGGACGAGCCGCAGGGAGATGAAGGAGACATCGATGGTCGCCAGATCGGGGCGGGGCTCGAGGCGCGCGGGATCGAGTCGGCGGATGTGCGTCCGCTCCAGTACGACCACGCGGGGATCCTGCCGCAAGCGCCAGGCCAGCTGGCCGTAGCCGACATCGACGGCATAGACCCGCGCCGCCCCGTGCTGCAGCAGGCAATCGGTGAAGCCCCCGGTCCCCGCGCCGACATCCAGGGCCACGCGCCCCTGCGCGGAGATCCCGAAACCGCGGAGCGCCGCCTCCAGCTTGAACCCGCCACGGCCGACGTACGGCCCCTCCACCTCCAGCAGGCGGAGGGCCGCATCGTCCTCCACCAGCGACCCGGCCTTGCTCACCTTTGCCTCGCCCACCAGCACATTGCCTGATAGGATAAGAGCCTGCGCCCGCTCCCGTCTGGTGGCCAGGCCCCGATCGACCAGGAGCTTATCCAGACGCGCTTTCATAGAAACCAGCGATCAGCTTTCAGCGTTCAGCGCTCAGCCCTTGGCTGATAGCTGGCGGCTGACCGCTGACGGCTTATCTTCCACCAACGCCCGGACGGCCTCCGCGATCCCCTTAGCATCGATCCCGACCATCTCCCTCAGAACCGCCTGCGGTCCGTGATCGATCAAACGGTCGGGAAGCCCCAGGCGCTTGATCGGCGCCCCCTCCCACCCATCCTCCGCCGCGCACTCCAGGACGGCGCTGCCGAACCCCCCGAAGAGGGTATGATCTTCCACGGTGACGATGCGGCCGATCTCCCGGGCGATCTTCTGGAGCAGCGCGCGATCAAGGGGTTTCACGAAGCGGGCATTGACGACCATGGCCCTGATCCCTTCGGTCTGGAGTCGCTGCGCCGCATCGAGCGCCGGATAGACCGTGCTGCCGATGGCCAGGATGGCGACATCCGTTCCCTCGGTGAGCACCTCGGCCTTTCCCACGGGCAGCGGCTCGATGGGACGTTCCAGGGGCACGCCCGCCCCCGCGCCGCGCGGATAGCGGATGGCGGCAGGCCCGGGCAGTCCCAGGGCCGTCTTGAGCATCCGGCGCAGCTCGTTTTCGTCCTTGGGCGCCATGACGGTCATCCCCGGCAGGACCCGGAGGCAGGCAAAATCGAAGACCCCGTGATGGGTCGGCCCGTCCTCGCCGACCAGCCCCCCCCGGTCGAGGGCAAAGAGCACCGGCAGCCCCTGGAGGCAGACGTCATGGATAATCTGATCGTAGGCCCGCTGCAGGAAGGTGGAGTAGATGGCCGCCACGGGCCGCATCCCTTCCGCCGCCAGGCCCGCGGCGAACGTGATGGCGTGCTGCTCGGCGATCCCGACGTCATAGCAGCGGCCGGGATAGACCTTCGCGAACCGATCGAGGCCCGTCCCGTCGGGCATGGCGGCCGTAATGGCCACAATCCGCGGGTCCTCCTCCGCCAGCTCGATGAGCCCCTGGGAGAAGGCGGCCGTGTAGGAGAGGGCGGCCGATTTCTTCACCGACCCCGTCTTCACATCGAAGGGCGGGGTGCCGTGGAACTTGTAGGCGTTCCCCTCGGCCGGGGCGTACCCCTTCCCCTTCTTCGTGATCACGTGGACCAGAATCGGCCCCTTCAGCCGCTTCACATTCTCCAGCGTTTGGAAGAGCGGCTCGAACTGGTGGCCGTCGATGGGGCCGACGTAGTTGAACCCCAGCTCCTCGAAGAGCATCCCGGGGCCCACGAGCCCCTTGATCGACTCCTCCAGGAGCTTTGCGGCCTTGAGCATCGGCGCCCCGACGACCCCCGGAAGCTGCTTGAGAATCGTCTCCGTCTCCTTCCGCATGCGATTATAGAGATGCCCCGTCAGGATCCGGGAGAGGTACGCCGACAGCGCCCCCACGTTGGGGGCGATCGACATCTCGTTGTCGTTGAGGATCACGATGAGGTCCTTCTTGAGGTGTCCCGCGTGGTTGAGCCCCTCGAAGGCCATCCCCGCCGTGAGCGCGCCATCCCCCACCACGGCGATGACGCGATGCTCCTCCCCGCGCTGGTCCCGGGCCTCGACCATCCCCAACGCCGCCGAGATGGCCGTGCCGGCATGCCCCGCCCCGAACGCGTCATAGGGGCTCTCCGATCGCCGGAGGAAGCCGCTCAGGCCGCCCCATTGCCGCAGGGTGGGGAACTGCTGCCGGCGCCCGGTAAGGATCTTGTGGGCGTACGCCTGATGGCCAATGTCCCAGACGATCCGGTCGCGCGGCGCGTCAAAGAGCGTGTGGAGCACGATAGTGATCTCCACGACCCCCAGGCTCGGAGCCAGGTGGCCCCCCGTGCGGGAGACGACGGAGAGGATCTCTTCCCGGATCTCCTGAGCCAGCCGCGGCAGCTCCTCCCGGGGAATCCGCTTCAAATCAGCAGGAGAGTTGATCTGGTCAAGTAAGCGCATAAGACGATTCGTTAGGCGTAAGGCGTAAGGCGTCAGGCGTCAGGAGACACTACCTCTGACTTTCCGCTTCTCACTCCTCACCCCTTACCCCTCACGCCTCACGGCCTTTACTAGTACGTCCTCTCCACCACAAACCGGGCGAGGGCCCGCAAGGGGTCGGCCCGTTCCCCGAACCCCTCCACCGCTTTGAGCGCCCGATCCAGCATCTCGCAAGCCTGCGCCTTCGCTGCCTGCGCCCCGAGGAGGGCGGGATAGGTCGGCTTGGCCTTCCGCTGGTCCCCGCCCACCTGTTTCCCCAGTCGCTCGGGGTCCCCGCAGAGATCACGCAGGTCATCGACCACCAGAAACGCCAGCCCCGCTTCCTCCCCGTAGCGGGTGAGCGCCTCAAGGCGCTCCCCCTCCGCGCCCGCGAAGGTCCCGCCGGCGCGGACGGCCGCCCGGATGAGCGCCCCCGTCTTCCGTGCGTGGATCGACTGCAGCGTGGGGAGATCGAG
>JACRHK010000147.1 GCA_016217625.1 Nitrospirota bacterium | reverse complement strand
TACCCTCTCCTCGTTGAGGAGAGGGAGCAAGGCAGTGGGTACATGCTCTCATTTAAAACATAGCACAGGCCGATCGGACGGTCAAGAGATCCGTGACCGTGACCGTGGCCCGTGGGCGAGTTGCGTTGCTTGCTGACGGTTTGTTACGATAAGCCATTGACCCCGACCGGTCGGGGCCCCAACAAGGAGGTGAACCATGGCGCTCCTGGAGATCAGCGTGGTCCCTGTCGGCACCCGCAACGCGAGCATCGGCGACTACATCGCGGAGGTCACCCGGCTCTGCCGGAAGGCCGGGGTGAAACACCGGCTCACCGACATGGGGACGATTGTAGAGGGACAGCCCGCCCGGTTGTTCTCCCTGGCCAAGAGGCTGCACGAGTCCCCGTTCAAGCAGGGGATCCGGCGGGTCATCACGACCATCACGATTGACGACCGGCGGGACAAGCGGGTGAAGCTCAACGACAAGGTCCGCTCCGTCATGGCCCGGCTGAAGTGAGGCGGCCATGGATCTGACGGTGGTCCCCATTGAGAAGCCGGAGGACGTCAACCTGATCCTCGGCCAGGCCCATTTCATCAAGACCGTGGAGGACCTGCACGAGGCGTTGGCGGGCGCCGTGCCGGGCATCCGCTTCGGCCTGGCCTTCTGCGAATCGTCCGGCCCCTGCCTCGTCCGGGGGAGCGGCACGGACGCGGAGCTCACGGACCTGGCGAAGCGGAACGCGCTGGCGCTTTCGGCCGGCCATGTCTTCCTCATCCTGCTCCGAGGGGCCTATCCGATCAATGTGCTGAACGCCGTCAAGGGCGTGCCCGAGGTCTGCGGGATCTATTGCGCCAGCGCCAATCCCGTCGAGGTGATCCTGGCCGGGACGGCGCAGGGGCGGGGGATCGTCGGCGTCGTGGACGGCTTGAAGTCCCGCGGGATCGAGACGGACGACGACGTGCGGGCGCGCAAGAATCTGCTCAGGAAGTTCGGGTATAAGCTATGACGTGACCGTGGCCCGTGACCGTGACCGGAAGATCTTTACGTCACGGGTAACGGTCACGGTCACGATCTCGAGTCAGTGCAGGTGGACGGCGAAGTCGGCGATCTTCGGCTGCGCCAGGCGGGCAAAGTCGGCGTACTTCATCCGCACGGCCTCGTAGTGGGTGCCGGCATTGAACGCGATCGATGCATCCGCGGTCAGCGTCCGGTCGACGTAGACCTCCAGGCCGTAGAGGTTGCCGAAGGGGGGCATCGCGCCGACGTCGCAGTCGGGAAAGAGCCCCTTGAACTCCGCCTCCGTGGCCAGGCGCGCCTCCGGGGCGTTCAGGGCAGCCCGCAGCCGGGGGAGGTCCACCCTCCAGCTTGCCGGCAGGACGGCCATGACGAACCGATCGCCCGCCTTGACCATGACGACCTTCGCCAGCTCCTGGCCGGAGACGTGAAGGGCCGCGGCGATCTCCTGGGCCGTGAAGACCTCCGGATGGGTGCGGACCTCATAGGGCACGTGCTGCCGGTCCAATACCTCTTGCAGTTTCCTCAAGACGGTCATGATGGCTCCCTCCTTTCCAATAGGTGATCGGGCCTGCTTATAGTATAATCTTCCTCGACAGAGGGAGTCAAAAAGGAGACAGCCATCAGCGTGGTAGGAGCCGTCTCCAGACGGCGAATCAAAACAGGTCGCCAACAGGAGTTGGCTCCTACTGCCTGAGGGCTGACGGCTGAAAGCATACCTATGCGGTTTCTCGACCTGGTCCATGACTTCGAGCGGCTGGAAGCCACGAGCAAGCGCCTGGAGATGTTCGAGATCCTGGCGGATCTCTTCCGGCGGTCCGCGCCCGGCGAGATCACCCGGATCATCTACCTCGTCCAGGGGCAGCTCCTGCCGCCGTTTCAGGGGCTGGAGATCGGGATGTCGGAAAAGCTCCTGGCCCGGGCCCTGGCGGAGGCCTCCGGGTTGAGCGACCAGGAGGTGACCCGGCAGTTCAAGCAGAGCGGGGACCTGGGGAAGACGGCCGAGCGGATCTTGAAGCGGAAAGGGAAGGCGCATGCGATGGGGGAGGTGTACGAACGGCTGCTGGTTATCGCGCGGGAGAGCGGCGAAGGGAGCGTGGACCGGAAAGTCGGGTTCCTGGCGGACCTGCTCCGGGGTGCCTCGCCGGTCGAGGCGAAGTACATCGCCCGGTTCGTCATCGGGCGTCTCCGCCTGGGGGTGGGGGACCAGACCGTCCTGGAGGCCCTGAGCCTGGCCACGGCGGGGCGGCAGTTCCGGCCCGAGCTGGAGCGGGCCTACAACCGCTGCGCCGACCTCGGCCGCCTGGCCGAGGTGCTGTTCACCCGGGGGGAGGAGGGAATCCGCGCCATCGGCGTGACCGTCGGCTACCCCATCCGCCCGGCCCTCTGCGAGCGGCTTCCGTCGGCCGAGGAAATCGTCGGCAAGATCGGCCGCTGCGCCGTCGAGGTAAAATACGACGGCTTCCGCATGCAGGTCCACAAGGAGGGCGACCGGGTGGAGATCTTCTCCCGGAACCTGGAGCGGACGACGCCCATGTTCCCCGAAGTGGCGGAGGCGGCGCTACGTCAGGTGCGGGCCGAGCGGGCGATCTTCGAAGGGGAGGCCCTGGCTTACAACGAGGCCACGGGGGAGCTCCTGCCGTTCCAGGTGACGATTCAGCGGAAGCGCAAGCACGAGGTGGAGGCGTATGCCAAGGAGTTTCCCCTTCGCTTCTTCGCCTTCGATCTGCTGTATGCGGACGGCGTTGACTACACGGCCAGGCCGTATGCCGAGCGGCGGGAGGCGCTGGAACGGGTGATGGCGACCGACACGGTTATGGAACTCTCTCAGACGATCCTCACCGAAGACCCGCAGGCGATCGACCGGTTCTTCGATGAAGCCGTATCACGCGGGCTGGAGGGGATCGTCGCCAAGCGGCTCGACGCCCCGTACGCGGCGGGTGCGCGCAACTTCAACTGGATTAAGCTCAAGCGGAGCTACAAGGGAGAGTTGGCCGACACGGTGGATGTCTGCATCGTGGGGTACTTTCGCGGCAAAGGCGCGCGCGCCCGCTTCGGGATCGGCGCCGTCCTGGGGGCGGTCTATGACGCGGACCAAGACGCCTTCAAGACGATCTCGAAGATCGGCTCCGGGTTTACGGAGGAGGAGTGGGGGCGGCTCAAGGAGGCGCTGGACGCCATCGCGGTGGATCAC
Source organism: Nitrospirota bacterium (assembly GCA_016217625.1). Taxonomy (GTDB): domain Bacteria; phylum Nitrospirota; class RBG-16-64-22; order JACRHK01; family JACRHK01; genus JACRHK01. The sequence goes on along the minus strand of JACRHK010000147.1, from coordinate 1,633 downwards.
CGGCCGGCCCGCGTGGATGCGCTCTTGGAGCCGGATGTCTGGATTGTGCCCACGTACGTCCTGACGGTGACGGCCGACGAGATCACCCGCTCCCCCATGCACACCTGCGGCCGGGACGTCGAGGGGGTCGGGTACGCGCTCCGCTTTCCCCGCGCCGTGGAGTTCCTCCGCGCCGACAAGCGGCCGGAGGATTCCAACACCGTTTCCGAGGTACTTGAGATGTACCGGATGCAGCGTCACGTGAAGGTGTCGTGATGGAACGAATGGTCCAAAGTCCGAAGTCCAATGTCCAAAGTCTATCTTCTATCCTCTATGCGCTTGCCTTAGGGCTCTGCTTCCTTCCCGGCATTGCCTCGGCCTCTCCGGTGCTCTGGCAGGCGCTGGAGATCGAGCTCAAGCGGAGCCTCGACGGGCTGCGCTACGAGCAGTTCGGGCCCCCGTACTTTCTCGGTTACCAGGTCGTCGAGACCGATCGGCTGGACCTCCGGGCGAGCTTCGGCGCCCTCTACCGGACGGATGCCGAGCGGACCCGCCATCTCTTCATCGAGGCGCGGGTCGGCGATCCCACTTTTGATTCCTCGATCTCCTCCTCCGACACGGGGCGCCATGATGATGTTTCCAGCACCCTCTCCCTGGAGGACGATCTCGACGCCCTCCGCCGCCAAGTCTGGACAGCGACCGACCGGCGATATAAGACGGCCGTCTCCCGGTATCTGACGAAGAAAGCCCGGGCCGTGCAGCAGCTCGATCTGGACCGCCCTGATGATTTCTCTCGGGAGGAGGCCCATGTGGATGCCTCCCTTCCGCCGGCGTTTTCTCCCTTCCCCCGGGAGCGGTGGGAGACCATCGCGCGGGCGGCTTCCGCGCGGTTCCGGGAGGCGCCCGATCTGCTCGGTTCCTCCGTGGAGATGAGCGTGCGGCGGGTGACGCGCTATTATCTCAATTCCGAAGGGACGCGCGTGGCCGAGCGCAGGGAACACGGGAGCCTCCGTCTCTTCGGCTGGCTCCTGGCCGAGGACGGAATGTTCCTGGAAAACGCCGAAAATCTCTCATTCATCGGGGAGGAAGAGTTTCCCTCCGAGGAGGAAATCCGCCGCCGCACCGACAAGCTCATCGCGGAGCTCCGGGGGCTTCGCACGGCACCGGTCCTTGATCCCTATGTGGGGCCGGCGCTCCTGGATCCCGATGCCGCGGGCGTCCTCTTCCACGAAGCCGTCGGCCACCGGCTGGAGGGGGAGAGGCAGCGGAATGAGCGGGAGGGACGGACGTTCAAGAACAAAGTCGGGTCGCCCATCACCGCGGCGTTCCTCTCCATCCAGGACGATCCGACTTTGCCGGCTCATGAGGGACGGCGGCTCTTCGGCTACTACCTCTGGGATGACGAGGGGCAGCCGTCCCAGAGGGCGACGCTCGTCGAGGGGGGGGTGCTCAGAGGGTTCCTCCTCTCCCGGACGCCTCTGAAGGAGTTTCCCCGCTCCAATGGCCACGGCCGGAGCGACGGTCGGCGCGACCCGATGGCCCGGATGGCGACACTCCTCGTCGAGGCGAAGGGGACCCTGACGCCCGAGGCGCTGAAGGCCCGGCTCCTGGAGGAGGTCCGTCGGCAGGGGAAGCCTTACGGCCTGATCATCCG